>JAJAZN010000160.1 GCA_026785685.1 Thermoleophilia bacterium | reverse complement strand
TCGTGCCCGGCCACGAGCTGCTCGGCCAGCGCGGCGCCGCTTTTGGGGCAGCCGAAGCTCATCGTCGCGGGGCGCGATCGCACCAAGCTCATCGACGGCCTCGACCGACAAGTCGTCGCCATCACGGATGCCCTCGCGGGCGAGGACATCCCGGCCGTCCGCGGCGTCCTGTGCTTCACCCGCGCGGAACGGCCGCTGTTCGGCCGCAAGCGGATGCGCGGGCACTTGCTGCTCTACCGCAGGGCACTCGCCAAGCGGTTGAACGCCGACGGGCCGTTCAACGCCGCGATCATCGAGGTGGTCGCGCGGCGGCTGGCTGAGGCGATGCCGGCGGCCTGACGGAGTGCGACGGAAGAGGCACGGAGTGCAACTCTGTGCCGGCTTTCCAGGGCTGTTTGAGTGAGCGTTCCGAGGGACGAGTGGACGAGGCGCCATAGTGTGCAACGGCCGAGCTTCCTATGTGGCGAGAGGCCGAGCGACGCCGGTGATGGTGCGGGATGGACGCAGTACCGCACGAAGGGGTCCGTAGAGTGGGAGCGCGGTGTCCGACGGAAAGTTGAAATGGGTGCTCGCGGCTGAAAGCATCCATCCGCGAAGGCACGGCTCGTCGCCGCGGCGACCGTACCTGCCAGCCGCCGAGCGAATGCCTCGACAGCGAGACCCAGCGGGCGCGGCTAGGGCTCGACGACGATCCCGGGTACGGCCGCAGCCAGTCCGGGCCGTAGGTGTGCTCGATGAGCTCGAAGTGGACCGTGCAAGCGACGCGCCCGCTCGGTCACGCCGTGAGGTCCTACTTGTACGCGATGCCCGCGCTCGCGGGTCCGGCGAGCGGCATGATCTCGATCTCGCGAAAGCCCACCTCGCGGCACCACCCGGCGAAGTCCGCGCCCGTGTAGTCGAACGCGTCGCCGAACTCGATGAGCATGTTCAGCGACATCATCAGACCGAAGACGTTCTCACGCCGCGCGTCGTCGATGAGGTTCTCGACCACGATGAACGCCCCTCCCTCCGGTAGGGCGTCGTATGCCGCACGGACGAGGTGCCGCTTTCGCTCCAGGTTCCAGTCGTGGAGGATCATGCCCATCGTCACGACATCCGCGGGCGGTATTGGCTGGGTAAGGAAGTCAAGCTCGGCGGCGCTGACGCGGTCGTTCATCCCCGCGGCCGCGATCACGCGCTCGGCGATCGGGCGCACGACAGGCAGGTCGCAGCTCGTGCAGCTGATCTGTGGGTGACGCCCCGCGATGATCATCGACAGCTGACCTGTCGCGCCGCCGACGTCGGTCAGCGAGGCGTAACGGCTGAAATCGAACTTCTCGGCGAGCGCGTGAAAGTTGCCCGCGCTGATCCCGGCCATCGCATGCATGAACTGCTCGAGCCGATCGGGATCGGCGTACAGCTCGTCGAACATCGGCGTGCCGGTGTGCTTGACCTCGTTCTGCGGGGCTCCCGTGCGCAAGGCCTCGGTCAGGTCCGACCAGAACGGATAGAGACGCGCGTTGGCCATCTCGAGGATGCCGCCGACGTACGTCGGCTTTGCCCGGTCGAGAAACAGGTCGCTGTCAGCGGCGTTGCTGTACAACCCTCCGGCACCGTCGCCGCCTCGCTCCAAGAACCCAAGCGCGACGAGACCGTCCAAGAAGTCGAAGCGTCCTCGCGGCGCGATGCCCAGGGTTTCACCGATCTCATCCGCCGTTGCGGGATTCTTGGCAAGCTCTGAGAAGACGCCGAGCTCCACCGCGCTCAGCAGCGCCTTCGACGTGAAGAATCCCATGCCGACCTGCATGATCTTCCCTGGATCCATGGCGACGCCTCTCGTCTTGAAATGCCTGCGCCTCGACGCGCTTGGCGCGATCCTAACCGGGCAGCCTAGAGATTGCAGCGTTTCTGAGCGATGTGGCGGCGAGCTCAGCGCGGAGTAGGAAATCGACCAAGGCTTCTTCGTCTCCGTAGCTGCCTCACATGGCCGGGGACGTCGATAGCTGGCTTCGGCGTTGCGCCGAATGGGCGCTTTCAGCGGCGAAAGCGCGGGTCTCGCGACGGCCCGAATCGCGTCTGGTCGCGAACGCCCGCTGAAGACGTTCCGGCCGCGAGTCGCTTCGTGCGGCGGCTGGCTATCAGCACCGACCCGTCTCATTTGGTACTCCCGGGTGATACTCCCGCCCCGTTCGGCCGCTCGCAGCCAGCCTCCGAGACGGACAAAACCCCGCGCTAGCAGGGGCTTTGTGAGGCGCGCCCGAGAGGATTCGAACCTCTGACCTTCGGTTCCGTAGACCGACGCTCTATCCAGCTGAGCTACGGGCGCGTGGTCGGGGGGAGTCTAGAGCCCCTCCGCGCTTGGTGTCGCCTCGCCCTCGAAGGCGCGGCGCCACTCCCCTTCTCGTCGCGGTCGTCGCCTTCACGCGGCGCCCGCCATGCCCGGGTGCGGAGAATCTTGACGAACTGGTGCCGGGCGACGAGCGGCACGGGCGAACATCGTCGTTCGTCTGAGGCGCGTCCGGCCACATCGCGACGAGCGCGCGTGTTACGTTCGCGCCCACCTTGGACCGCCGCAACTTCCTCTCCGCCTCGGCTGCCGGTGCCGGGGCGCTGTTCTGCTCGCTGCAGCCGCTCGAGAAGGCTTCGAGGGCCGACGTCCGCGCCGCCGACCTCGCGGCCTCCAAGCTGCAGGCCCCCAAGGTGCTCGCCGGCCCGCAGCGCGACCGCGTCGACCGGCTGCAGTTCACCGCCCCGCAGCCCCAGCCCGGCGGCGTCGTGCGCGAGTACTGGATCGAGGCGAACACGACGCCGTGGAACATCACGCCGAAGCGCCGCGACGAGTGGATGGACATGCCGCTGCGCGGGGGGTCGCGCTTCACGGCCTTCTGCTACCGGGAGTGGACGCCGGGGTTCGCGGCGCCGAAGGGCCCGCCGACGATGCCGGGCCCCCTGATGCAGGCCGAGGTCGGCGACGTCCTGCGCGTCCACGTCCGCAACGGCGCCGTGAAGCTCGGGCAGGCGATCACGATGCACCCGCACGGCGTCCGCTACAC
>JAJAZN010000159.1 GCA_026785685.1 Thermoleophilia bacterium | reverse complement strand
GGGGGGCGCATCTGGGGTGCCCCGCGGGCGGGTTGCGCGGCTCGGGCGGGCCCGGCGCACGCTGGGCTCGCCCGCGGGCCCCATCCCGGCGGGTTCCCCGGCAGGCCCCCGAGCACAACGCAATGCGCCGCGGAGCGCGCGCCAGAGACGCACTAACTGTTGCGAGGAGAACCACTTAGACGAGCTCCTCGCCCTTGAGTGTCAGCCCGTGCGCGGCGAGTGTCTCGCGCACCTCCTCGACCGACTTGCGACCGAAGTTCGGGATCGCGGCAAGCTCGGCCTCGGACTTGGAGGTGAGATCGCCGATTGTCTCGATGCCGACACGCTTGAGGCAGTTGTAGGAACGGACACCGAGCTCGAGCTCCTCGATCGGGAAGTTCTCCATCCCGTGCGAGGTCGACGCCTCGGCAGCTGCCTCGATCGCAGCCTCGCTGAAGCCCTCGATCGCATCGAGATCGGTGAAGATCGCGAGCTGCCGGATCAGGATGTCTGCGGCCTGACCGATGGCATCACGCGGCTCGATCGAACCGTCCGTCGTGACGTCGAGGATGAGCTTGTCGAAGTCGGTGCGCTGACCGACACGAGCGGCCTCGACCTCGTACGCGACGCGACGAACCGGCGAGAAGATCGAATCGATCGGAATCACACCGATCGTCATCGTCTCCGTGCCACGATTGACGTCGGCCGGCATGTAGCCACGGCCTCGCCCGATCGTGAGCGTCATCTCGAGCTTGCCCTTCGCGGCGAGCTGCGCGATCTCGAGCTCCGGGTTGAGAATCTCGAGATCGGCGGGCGCCTCGATATCGGCGGCCGTGACGCTGCCAGGTCCCTTCTTCGAGATGTGAACCTCGACCTCGGGTGACTCGCCATGAAGCACGCAGATCAGGCTCTTGAGGTTGAGGATGATGTCGGTGACGTCCTCGCGCACGCCGGGGAGCGTCGTGAACTCGTGGGACACGCCCTCGATCTTCACGGCGGTCACGGCCGTTCCCTCGAGCGACGAGAGCAGGACGCGGCGGAGCGAGTTACCGAACGTGTATCCGAACCCGCGGTCGAGGGGCTCGATCGCGAACACGCCGCGATGATTGTCGCCCTCCTCGCTGACGATGCGGGGAATCTGGAATTCCATCAGGCTTGAACGAGTTGCCAATGCGATCCTTTCGTGTTCTTCACAGCGGGCGAGCGGCCGGCGTTGCGCCTCACCCATACGGTCCAGAGAGGGTTTCCTCTCCGCGGTCTACTTCGAGTACAGCTCGACGATGAGTGACTCCTGCACGGGGGTGTCGATCTCCGCGCGCTCGGGCCAGCGCAGCACCTTGCCGGCGAGGCCCTCGTGATCTGCCTGCAGCCACGGTGCGACGGAGGCCGTGAGATCGGTGGCGTCGCGGACGAGCGGAGCGGCGGCGCTTCCCGCCTTCAGCGTGATCACGTCGTTCGGACGAACGGCGAAGCTCGGGATGTTGACGCGGCGGCCGTTGACCTGGAAGTGGCCGTGGCGAACGAGTTGCCGCGCCTGCGCGCGAGAGCCCGCAAAGCCGAGCCGGTAGACCACGTTGTCGAGACGGGTCTCGAGCATCCGGAGCAGGTTTTCGCCGGGGGCTCCAAGGCCTTTCGTCGCCTTCTCGTAGGTGTTGCGGAACTGCTTCTCGAGCAGCCCGTAGTAGCGGCGCGCCTTCTGCTTCTCGCGCAGCTGCAGCAGGTACTCGCTCTGCTTGATCCGGCCGCGACCATGCTCTCCCGGCGGATATGAGCGGCGCTCGATCGCACACTTCTCGGTCAGGCAGCGCTCACCCTTGAGGAACAGCTTGATGCCCTCGCGGCGGCAGAGCCGACACTTGGGGCCGAGATCGCGGGCCATCAGTGGTTCTCCTGGTGACGGTTTCGCGTCTCTGGCGTGCTAGACGCAAGCAGTGCGAGGACGCAGGGAGCATTCAGGCGGGGTTGCCTGGATGCGACCGAGGACGACGCAATGCGCCGCGGATGGCGCGCCAGAGGCGCACTAACTGTTGCCAGGAGAGCCACTTAGACGCGCCTCCGCTTCTTCTGCCGGACACCATTGTGCGCCTGCGGGGAGACGTCCTTGACCCCCAAGATCTCGAGCCCGGCTGCCTGCAGCGAGCGAATCGCCGTCTCGCGACCGGAGCCCGGCCCCTTGACGAAGACCTCGACCTTCTGCAAACCGTGCTCCATTCCCTTGCGTGCGCAGTTGTCCGCCGTGACCTGCGCTGCGAACGGGGTGGACTTGCGCGACCCCTTGAACCCGGCCGAGCCGGCCGACTCCCAGGCGATCACGTTGCCATCCTTGTCCGTGAGCGACACGATCGTGTTGTTGAACGACGTCTTGATGTGGGCCTGACCGATTGCGATGTTCTTCTTGACGCGGCGGCGCGTGCGACCGCGAGCGGCCGCTGCCTTACGAGGAGGTGCCATCTACTTCCCCTTCTTCCCGCGTCCGACCGTCTTTTTCGGGCCCTTGCGAGTGCGTGCATTGGTCTTTGTGCGCTGACCGCGGGCCGGAAGGCCGCGCCGATGTCGGATGCCGCGGTAGCAACCGATCTCGGCCAGTCGCTTGAGCGCCTGGGAACGTTCGCGACGCAGGTCACCCTCGACCTCGACGTTGTCGTCGATGTACGCGCGGAGCTTCGTGACTTCGTCGTCGGTCAGGTCCTTGATTTTCTGGTCCGGATCGAGCTCGAGCGCCTTGCAGATCTTCTGCGCCGTCGACTGGCCGATGCCGTAGATGTACGTGAGCCCGATCTCCAGACGCTTCTGGTTCGGGAGGTTGACGCCTGCGATGCGAGCCATTAGTGGTTCTCAGCCCTGCCTTTGCTTGTGCCGTGGGTTGACGCAGATCACCATGGTGCGCCCGTGCCGCTTGATAACGCGGCAGCGCTCACACATTGGCTTGACTGATGGGCGAACTTTCATCGTAGTTTCCTCGGTGGCGTTGTGTGGTGACGAGTCAGCGGTGACGGAACGTGATGCGGCCGCGCGTGAGGTCGTAGGGAGAGAGCTCGACCTTGACCCGGTCGCCGGGGAGGATGCGGATGTAGTGCTTGCGCATCTTCCCGGAGATCGCGGCGAGGACCGTGTGTCCTTCATCGAGCTGCACCCGGAACATCGTGCTCGGGAGCGCCTCGACGACCTCGCCTTCGACCTCGATCTTCTCTTCCTTGACTGCCACCCTTCCCTCGCGCGAACGCCTTGTGGTGATGGATCGCTCCCGGCCTCGAGAGCACGAACGAAAACCGTAGAACCGAACCGTCTGACGAATCCCATTGCACGGCGAGACGGCCACGCCGCGGGCCGCTTACTGTAGCAAACTCCCACTCTCGACCGCGATTCCGACGCGAGGGGTGAGAATGCGTGGCCCCGACGCCGTGATTGCGACCGTGTGCTCGAAATGGGCGGCGAGCGAGCCGTCCTCCGTCGAGATCGACCATCCGTCGTCATGGAGGTACACGTCGGGCGATCCAACGGTAATCATCGGCTCGATCGCGATCGTCATCCCCTCCGTGAGCTTCGGCCCACGACCGGACTGTCCGAAGTTCGGCACATGAGGGTCCTCGTGGTAGTGCCTGCCGACGCCGTGGCCGACGAGGCTCCGGATGACCGAGAAGCCGGCCGCCTCGACAACTGTTTGTACCGCGCAGGAGATGTCGCCGATGCGGTTCCCCGGCCGCGCCTGCGCGATTCCTGCCGCTAGCGCCTCCTGGCACGTATCGAGTAGGCGCTGCGTCTCGGGATCGATCTCCCCGACGCCGAACGTGTACGCGCTGTCACCGATCGCCCCTTCGAGGACGACCCCCACGTCGATCGTGATCAGATCGCCATTCTTGACGACGTACGGCCCCGGGATCCCGTGGACGACCATCGAGTTCGGCGAGATACAGATCTCTGCGGGGTAGGTCCCGTGATAGCCCTTGGATGCGGAGACGCCGCCGTGGGTCTTGACGAACGCGCCGGCGATGTCGTCGAGCTCACCCGTCGAGATCCCCGGGCGCAGGTGCTCGCCGACGTGTGCGATCGTGGCGGCGACAAGGGCACCGGCGCGAGCTATCCGCTCGATCTCCTCCGGCCCCTTACGGATGATCATGAGCCGACCTGGCGAAGAGCGTCCTCGATCTCGGCGAAGACGTCATCCACGGCCCGATCAGCAGCGAGGGTATGCAGTGTCCCGGCAGCCCGATATCGCTCCACGACCGGCTCGGTCTGCTCGTGGTAGATCGTGAGCCGACGGACAATCACCTCGGGCGTATCGTCGGCCCGGCCTTCCTCGGACGCACGACCAAGGGCGCGAGTGGTCGCCGTCTCGTCGTCGAGATCGAAGAACAGCACGGCGTCGAGCGGCCTGCCGATCCCAGCCAGCATCTCGTCGAGAGCCTCGGCCTGGACGAGGTTGCGCGGGAACCCATCAAGGACGAAACCGCCGCTCGCGTCGTCCCTGGAAAGCCTGTCGCGGATCAGGGCGACCGTCAGCTCATCCGGTACGAGCTCGCCGGATGCGAGGATCGGTTCCACCTGGCGCCCGAGGCCTGTGCCCTCTGCGATGGCGGCACGAAACATGTCCCCGGTAGAAATGTGGGGAATACCGTGGGCTGCGCAGATCCGCTTTGCCTGCGTGCCCTTCCCGGATCCCTGTGGCCCGAGAACGAGGACGTTGGCCGACGCTATTTGAGGAAGCCCTCGTAGTTGCGCATCATCATCTGACTCTCCATCTGACGCATCGTGTCGAGCGCAACACCCACCGCGATTAGCACCGATGTGCCGCCGAGCGCGCCGGAGCTCGCCTGCGAGAAGCCGCCGTACCGGATGAAGAGGCTCGGAGCGATGGCCACCGCGGCCAGGAAGAGGGAACCAGGCAGCGTGAGCCTCGTCATCACACGGTCGAGGTACTGCGCCGTCGGCGGCCCCGGCCGGATGCCAGGGATATACCCGCCGTACTTGCGGAGGTTGTCGGCCTGCTCGACGGGGTTGAACTGCACGGCCGTGTAGAAGTACGTGAAGAGGATGATCAGCGCGGCCTCGATGAGCAGGTACGTGAGGTTGCCCGGCTGGAAGTGGTCGTTGATGAACTCCTGCGTCGCCGGGAAGTACTGCGCGATCGTCGCCGGGAACGCGAGAAGCGCGGCAGCGAAGATGACCGGGATCACGCCGGCCATGAGGATGCGTAACGGGAGATATGTGGCGCCGCCGGTTGTCATCCGACGCCCGACCATCCGTCGCGCGTACTGGATCGGGATCCGGCGCTGCCCTTCCTGCACGAACACCACCGAAGCGACGATGGCGATAGCAATGAGCGGGAAGAAGATGCGCTCCATCGGCCCGCCGTTCCACCAGGCGCTAATCCCGAGCGGAAGGCTCGTGAGGATCGAGGCGAGGATGAGGATCGAGATGCCGTTGCCGATCCCACGCTTCGTGATCTGCTCGCCGAGCCACATGAGGAGCACGGTGCCCGTCGTCAGCGTGACGACGATGAGCGTCATCCTCCCGGCGTTCGCCTGAAGCGCATCCTGTCGCTGAAACAGCACCGCGTATCCGAAAGCCTGCAGGGCCGCGAGGACGACCGTGAGGTACCGCGTGTACTGGTTGATTTTGGCGTACCCGGCCTCACCCTCCTTCTGCAGCTCCGCGAGCTTCGGCACAGCGACCGTCATCAGCTGAACGATGATCGACGCCGTCACGTACGGCATGATCCCGAGTGCGAAGAGCGAGAACTGCGAGAGCGCTCCGCCGGAGAACAGGTTCAGGAGCCCGAGGATTGAGCCCCCGCTGCCGTTGAAGTAGTTCTCGATCGCCGCGGCATCAACCCCGGGAGCAGGCAACCAGGAACCAAGCCGAGAGATGGCCAGAATGAACGCCGTGAAGAGAATTCGACGTCGAAGTTCAGGGACGCGCCAGGCGTTTCCGAGCCAGCTCAGCATTACTCAGCAGTTGCCTCGTCGGCCGAAGCCTCAGGTGCCTCCTCGGCGATCTCGACCGCCACGTCTTCGACCCGAGACCCCTCGACCGCCTCGGGCCGCTTCGCCTTGGCCTTCTTCGCCTTCTTGGCAACCGGCTCACCGCGCAACCAGGTGACGGTGCCACCCGCTGCCTCGATCTTCTCCTTCGCGGTCTTCGAGAAGCCGTGTGCCGTAACGGTGAGGCTCTTCGTGAGATCGCCGGAGGCGAGGATCTTGATGTCGATCTTCGTGTTCTTGACCAGCCCGGCCGCTACGAGGGCGTCGGGAGTCACCTCGGCGCCCGCTCCGAAGCGTGCCTCGAGGTCACGGAGGTTGACGGGCTGGGTGTAGGTGCGGAACGGACCGATCGGCATGGCGTCGGCAGACGTGTTGCCACGCAGCTTCGGGAGCTGCATGTCGATCGGCATCTGCCCGCCCTCGAACCCGGCCGGCATCATGTGCGACCCGGAGCGTGACTTCTGGCCCTTGATCCCGCGACCGGAATAGCGGCCCTTACCGGAGCCCATGCCGCGGCCGACCCGCTTGCGTGCCTTGCGCGGCTGTGCCGGCTGGAGGCTGTGGAGATTGAGCTCCTCGGCCATGTCTACGTGTCCTTCCCTTCGACCTTGACGAGATGAGCAACGTGGCGCAGCTGGCCCGCCAACACCGGGCACTCCATGTGCTCCGCGCTGCGACCGATCTTGCCGAGGCCGAGCGCCCGGATGGTGCCGTGGTGCGCCTTGCTCTGGCCGATCGCGCTTCTGATCTGGGTGACCTTCACCGTGCTCATGCGGTTACCTCCACCGCGTCAGCGTCGGCGGGTGCGTCCATTTCTGCCTCGGCGGCGGCAGCAGCAGCCGCGACCTTGACCGCGTCGTAGCCACGCGGAAGCGGCAGCACTTCACGAATCGTCTTGCCGCGCTGTCGGGCGATGTCCTCCGGGCGGCGCAGGTGCTTGAGCCCGTCGACCGTGGCCTTCGCCATGTTGATCGGGTTCGTTGTGCCGAGGCTCTTCGCAAGAACGTCACGGATACCCGCGAGCTCGAGGACCGCGCGCACTCCGCCGCCGGCGATGACTCCCGTTCCTTCACTTGCCGGCCGGAGGAAGACGCGTGCAGCACCGAACTCGCCGAGGATCTCGTGCGTGATCGTCGTGCCGTTCTTCGGCACCGTGAACAGGTTCTTCTTGGCGTCGTCGACGGCCTTGGAGATGGCGAGCGGCACCTCGCGCGCCTTTCCGTATCCGACGCCGACCCGATCGGTCTCGTCTCCGACGACGACAAGCGCCGTGAACGAGAACCGCCGGCCGCCCTTGACGACCTTGGCGACGCGGTTGATCTCGATCACGCGTTCCTTCAGCTCGCGTGTCTCAGCTACCCCAAACGTGCTCAAAACTCAAGTCCTCCTTCGCGCGCGCCGTCGGCGAGCGCTTTGACACGACCGTGGTAGAGGTAGCCGCCGCGATCGAAGACGCAGGCGGTGATGCCCGCTGCCTTCGCAGACGCGGCGAGCTGCTTGCCCACCTCGGCCGCCTGTTCTGTCTTTGAGCCGGAGAAGTCCTTCAGCTGGAGCCAGCCTGCGGCCGCCAGCGTACGCGCATCCCGATCGTCGATCAGCTGGGCGAAGATGCCCTTGTTCGATCGGAACACGGCGAGCCGCGGCCGTTCCGCCGTGCCTACAACCTTGCCGCGAATTCGGCGATGCCGGCGAAGCCGTGCTTCGCGCGTCGACAGAGTGCTCATGCGCGCTTCCCAACCTTTCTCCGAACCTGTTCGTCGCGATACCGGATTCCCTTGCCCTTGTAGGGCTCGGGCGGCCGCACCTTGCGAATCTCGGCGGCGATCTGTCCGACCGCCTGCTTGTCGGTTCCCTTGACGATGATCTGCGTGGGGATCGGCACCTCGAAGCTGATGCCGTCGCGCGGCGTGATCGTCACGGTGTGCGAGTAACCGACGGCCAACTCGAGGTCGCTGCCCTTGAGCTGTGCGCGGTATCCGACGCCCTGGATCTCCAGATGCTTCTCGAACCCCTTCGTCACGCCCTCGACCATGTTCGCGACGAGGGTGCGCGTGAGCCCGTGCAGGGCGCGATCGTCTCCCCGATCGGTGGGGCGAGTGACATTGAGAACGCCGTCCTCCTGCACGATCGAGATCCGGACAGGAACCTGCTGCTCGAGCTTTCCGAGCGGGCCTTGAACGTTCACCGTTCCACCGGGCGACACCTCGACGGTGACACCGCTCGGAACCTCGATTGGCCTGCGGCCGATACGACTCATCGCGCTACCAGACGAAGGCGAGAACTTCGCCGCCAACGCCGCGTTCAGCAGCCTGACGGCCGGTGATCACGCCGGTCGAGGTGGACAGGATGGCGGTGCCGAGACCACCGAGAACGCGCGGGAGCCGGTTCTTCGGCGCGTAGACGCGCCGGCCGGGCTTGGAGATCCGCTTGAGATCGGTGATCACGCGCTCGCGGTTGCGGCCGAACTTGAGCTCGACCACGAGCGTGGAGTAGGGAGTGCCCTCGACGACCCGGAAATCCTTGATGTACCCCTCGTCCTTGAGCAGGCGAGCGATCTCCTCCTTCATGCGCGAGGAAGGCATCCTGGTGCTGTCGTGCATCGCCTTGTTGGCGTTGCGGATCCGGGTCAGCATGTCTGCGATTGGGTCAGTCAGCATTTTCGCTCCGTGAAACAGCCGCATTGTCGCTTCGCGAAACGGCTGTTTCACGAAGCGAAAATGCTAGATGGGCGGGATAATTGTCGGCTCGAACCGAGCCGAATCTCTTCCCTTGGATACGGTGATTCATCACCAGGAACTCGTCTCCGCCGAAGGCGGAACTATAGGCATCAACAAGAGTTCCTGGTGATATGGTTTTCATCACCAGGAACTCTTGGTCATACCTGGAATGGCTCCTTGGTGTGCCAGTTCGCGCAGGCAGATCCGGCAGAGCTTGAACTTCTTGTAGACGGCACGCGGGCGACCGCAACGGTTGCACCGCGTGTACGCCTGGGTCTTGTACTTCGGCGTCCGCTTCTGCTTGACGCGGAGTGATGTCTTGGCCATATGCCCTAGTCCCTTCTGCTTTCGGCAGCGAACGGAAGACCGAGGTGGCGCAGGAGTGCGCGCGCCTGATCGTCGTTCTCCGCCGTTGTGGTGATGGCGATGTCGAGGCCGCGGATCGACTGCACGCTGTCGTAGTCGATCTCCGGAAAGATGATCTGCTCCTTGATCCCGAGCGAGTAGTTGCCCCGGCCGTCGAACGAGTCCGGGTTGAGCCCCCGGAAGTCGCGGATTCGCGGAAGCGAGATCGAGACGAGCCGGTCGAGGAACTCGTACATCTTGGCGCCGCGCAGGGTGACCCTGGCACCGACGGCCATTCCCTCACGAAGCTTGAAGCTCGCGATCGACTTGCGGGCGCGCCGAACCTGCGCGTGCTGGCCCGCGATCGTGGAGAGCTCCTCGATCGCAGCGTCCATTGCCTTCGCATCGGTCTTTGCCTCGCCGACACCCATGTTGAGGGTGATCTTCGTGACCTTCGGGACCTGCATGATGGAGTCGAGCTCGAGCTCCTCCTTCAGGGCGCCGCGGATCTCGTCGTCGTAGCGCTGCTTGAGGCGCGCAACGTATGTCTCGGTGGTGGCCATCAGCGATCGATCTCCTCGTTGCAGCGCTTGCAGAATCGGACGCGGACGATGCTGCCCTTGATCTCCTTGACATGCACACCGGTGCGCGACGCCTGCTTGCAAGTCGGGCAGACGAGCATCACGTTGCTGACGTCGAGCGGCGACGGCTTCTCGAAGATGCCGCCGGGCGTCATCTGTGCGCCGCCCATGCGCGACGTATCGCGCACGGGTGCCGGCTTGCGGTGCCGCTTGACGAGGTTGAGGTTCTCGACAATGACGCGACCCTCGCTCGGGCGTGCCTCGATGACGCGACCCTGCTTGCCGCGGTCCTTGCCGGAGAGCACCTGGACGGTGTCGCCCTTCTTGATCTTCATCGTTACTGCCATTAGAGAACCTCTGGAGCCAGGCTGACGATTTTCATGAAATTCTTCTCGCGCAACTCCCGTGCGACCGGCCCGAAGATGCGGGTTCCGCGCGGGTTCAGCTGTGCATCGATGATGACGGCGGCGTTCTCGTCGAAGCCGATCAGGGTGCCGTCACTGCGACCGTAGGGCTTCTTCGTCCGGACGACAACGGCTTTCACCACCTCGCCCTTCTTGACCGTGCCCTGCGGCGTCGCGGCCTTCACGGTAGCAACGATGATGTCACCAACGCGGGCGTAGCGACGGTGCGACCCTCCCATCACGCGGATGCAGAGGATCTCGCGGGCGCCGGTGTTGTCGGCGACCTTGAGTCGGCTCTCCTGCTGGATCACTGATCCTCACCGCCCGTACAGATCGTGCGCGATGGCCGCGAAACGCAAGCCAGGCTAGGACACAGGGGCCGTTCATGCACGGAGTGCATGGGGGGCCCCGAGGACGACGCATGGCGCAGCGTTGCAGCGAGCCAGCGCGTGCGAGATGTGCGGGTGGAGAGGATCACTTAGCCACCTCGACGATCTCCGTGAGGCGCCAGCGCTTCGTTGCTGACAGCGGCCGCGTCTCGACAATCCGGACGACGTCACCGACGTTGGCGGTATTGCCCTCGTCATGCGCGTGGAACTTGACCGACCGGCGAACGACCTTCTTGTACTTCCGGTGCGACTTCGTCACCTCGACCTTGACAACGATCGTCTTGTCCATCGCGGACGACACGACCGTGCCCTGGCGCTCCTGGCTGCGACCGCGCTCGTGCTCCGGCTTCTCGAGTCGGACGATCGGCTTGCGCTCGGTCGCCTTCTCACGCGTCGGGCGCGTCTTCTGCGGTCGGAGCGCGCGAGGGAGCCGCTTCTGCTTCTGCTTCGGTCCGGACTGCGGGGCAGGAACCTTCTCTTCGGCGGCCTCGACGACTGCGGCAGCCTCGACGACCTCCTCCGCAATCACCTCGGCAGCAGCCTCCTCGACTGTCTCCTCGACGACGGCGGCCTCGACGACCTCTTCGGCAACCGCCTCGGCAACGACCTCCTCGATCACGTCGATTGCCTCCGCGCCTTCCGGGGTGATCTCGCCTTCGGCAACGGCCTCGACGACGGCTTTCTCTGCCTCGGCGCCGGCGTCGAGATCGGCTGCGATCGTTTCCGCGGCGGCCTCCTCGATCACTTCTTCGACGGCGACGACCTCGGCAGCGATCTCCTCGGCGTCCGCGACGACGGTGGCCTCGACGGCCTCTTCGGCCTCGGAGACCTCGGTGACGACCTCGGTGACGTCCTCGGCAACAGCCCCGTCGACCGCGACGACCTCTTCGACCTCTGTGGCGTCGACCGGGGCCTTCTCAGTTGTCTTCTTCTTTCGTTCTGCCATGTCAGATCTTCCCCAGTCGTTCACGCTCGGTCTTCACGGTCAGGATACGGGCGATCTCGCGCTTTGCCGACTGCAGCCGAGCGCTGTTCTCGAGCGCGCCGGTGGCCGACTGGAAGCGGAGATTGAAGAGCTCCTTACGGGTTGCTACCATCTTCTCCTCGAGCTCCTCGTCCGTCATTACACGTAGCTCCCTAGCTTTCAAAGAGATCAGCCTCCCGCCTCACGAACTTCACTTTCATTGGCAGCTTCTGGGCTGCGAGGCGCAGAGCCTCGCGCGCGAGAGCCTCGTCGACGCCGGCGAGCTCAAAAAGCACGCGGCCCGGCTTGACGACGGCGACCCAGCCCTCAGGCGATCCCTTGCCCGAACCCATCCGCGTCTCGGCGGGCTTCTTGGTGAACGGCTTGTCCGGAAAGATGTTGATCCAGACCTTGCCCCCACGCTTGATCTTGCGTGTCATCGCGATCCGAGCGGCCTCGATCTGCCTGTTCGTGATCCAGCCATCCTCGAGGGCCTTGATCCCGTAGTCGCCGAACTGCACGGTCGATTGACCTTTGGCGAACCCGCGGCGTCGACCGCGATGGTGCTTCCGATGCTTGGTCTTCTTGGGCAGCAGCATCAGGAATCAGTCCCCTCTGCTGGAGCCTCGGGCGTCACGTCTGGCGGGGGCGCGTCCGTCGTCTCTGGAGCCTGAGGCTCAGCGGAACGCGGCGGGCGCTGCGAGCGTGCCGGCCGTGGGCCGCCACCCTGTCCACTCGAAGGACGGGCCTGACCGCCACCCGGCCGTGGGCCGCGCCCCCCGCCCGGCGGGCGCCCGCCGCGAACGCCCCCCGGTGGGGCCCCCCCCCCCCGGCC
>JAJAZN010000158.1 GCA_026785685.1 Thermoleophilia bacterium | reverse complement strand
GTCGTCGGCAGCGTCGCGAAGGTCGTTCACGAGATAGGCGGCACTCGAGGCGGCGCAGTACGCGAGGAACGCGAGGAACGCCTGCGCCCACTTCAGCGGGTCGCCGATCTCTGCAGCGAAAATGATTCCCCCGAACAGCAGCAGGTTCTTCACCCACTGGCGTGGCCTCAATGCGACAAACGACGCCCGGGCGGGCGAGCGTCCGGGCAGGCGCGGCCTCTCTTGCCCGCGCGACGTCTCCCCTCGCGGGATCACGCGGGGCGCTCGGGGAGCACGAGCCTGAAGCGGCTTCCCTCTCCGACCGTCGACTCGAGCTCGAGACGACCTCCGAGTGCGACCGCAAGCTCCCGGCCGATCGGCAGGCCGAGGCCGGTGCCGTGATTGTCGCGCGAGATGAAGGGCACGAAGATGCGCTCACGCTCGTCGGGCTGGATTCCAGGCCCCGTGTCTCGCACGTCGATGAACACCGAGTCGTCCCGTGTCGACGAGCCAATCGAGATCGTCCCACCGTCAGGCGTCCAACGGAATGCGTTCGCGAGGAGGTTGGTAAGGACCTGGAGGACGCGATCGCCGTCGGTGACGATCACCGTGGCCCCTGTGTCCTCGTCGAGCCGGAAGGTCAGCCCGCGCCGCCTCGCCTCCTCGCCGAAGCTTGCGTGCGCCTGCGCGACGACCGCGCCGATGTCGACCTCCTCCGCGTGCACCGTGAATCGATGAGCGTTGAGCTTGGCGAGATCGAGGACATCGCCGACGAGGCGCTCGAGACGGATTGTCTCGGCCGCGACGACGTCGAGGGAAGCACGCTCGGCCTCACGATCGTCGAACAGCCCGTCCCGGATCGCATCCACGTGACCCTTGATGGCCGTCAGGGGCGTGCGCAGCTCGTGCGAGACCGACATCAGGAACTGCCGCTCGCGCTCCTCCGTTGCCCCGAGGCGTCCGGCCATCTCGTTGAACCGGCGGGAGAGCTGGCTGATTTCGTCACCACCCTGACCTGCCGGGACTCTGACGCCGTAGTTTCCTGCCGCTATCTCATCTGCCGCGGTCGACAGAGCGAGCACCGGCCCCGTGATCTTGCGTGAGAGCCACCACGCAAGCAGCCCGGCGAGGAGCGCAGCGACGGCCAACGCGACGGCGAGACGAACGACGAGCGGAAGCCACTGGTCGCGCAGTTCCGTTCTCGGCTTGGCGACCACGATCGCACCGAGTGCCTCGCTCTCCGGTTCAAGCCGCACGGGGGCCGAAGCTGCAAGGTATGACCGGTTGCTGCCCGGCGGTGTGAACTCGAAGCTCACCGGCCCGCCGAGGGCACGAACCGAAAGTGGTACCAACGCCTCGGCAAGTCGGGTCAGCCCGGTGTCCTGCCCGGGGAAGAGCGACGAGCCGATGTAGTAGATGCGGTCGCCCGTCGCAAGCTCGAGCTTGGCAGCTGCAAAGTCGATCGAGCCCGACCCCTCGTCCACTGCCCGGAGCGCGGCGTCGGCGTAGAGCCGGGATAGGCCGGCGGCCTCGCGTTTGAGCTCCTGCACCGACTGGTCACGCGCGTAGTTCTGAAAGAGGCGCAGCGAGATCAACGCCGCGAAGACGGCGGTGAGTACGATCCCGAGCAGGAACAGGGCCGGCAGGCGGAAACGCAGCGAGCCCATCACCATGGGAGTGTAGAACCGAGATCCGCGCGGCGCCCGATCCCGAGGGTCATGTCGGAGCGCTATGCCGAAGGCGCCGGGGTGCGGTCCTGGGCGACCTTGTAGCCGACACCCCACACCGTGACAATCGGCGATGCGTCCTCGAGCTTGCGCCGGATCTGGCGCACGTGGACATCCACCGTCCGCGTGTCACCGGCGAAGGTGTAGCCCCAGACCCGCTCGAGGAGCTGGTCGCGGGTCAACACGAGACCGCGGTGGTCGAGCAGCTCCCACAGGAGCTCGAACTCCTTCGGTGCGAGCTGGATCTCACGATCGCCCACCATCACCTCACGCCGCCCCGCGTTGATCGTGAGATCACCGTGCGTGATCTCGTCGCCCTCGTCGCGGCGCCGGTCCGAGGATGAGCGGCGAAGCACGCTCTTGACCCGCGCAACGAGCTCGCGCGGATTGAAGGGCTTCGTCAGGTAGTCGTCGGCCCCGACTTCGAGCCCGATGATCTTGTCGACATCCTCGTCCCGCGCAGTCAGCATCAGGATCGGAACGTCCGACCCCTTGCGCACACGACGGCAGATCTCGATCCCGTCCATGTCCGGAAGGTTGAGATCGAGAATGATCAACGCGGGAGTCTCGGCGGCGATCGCGTTGAGTGCCGCGCTGCCTGTCCCCACAGCCTTGACGAGGTAGCCGGCGTTCTTGAGATAGAGCGTGACGAACGACGCGATCGCGGTCTCGTCTTCGACGACGAGGATCGTCTTTTGGGCGGTCATTACTGGATCTTGACTGATCGAGCCGACGACACCGTCAGGTCACCGTCCCAAACGGCGTCTTCGTTGTCTCATCAGGAACAGGATCGAGCTGTGAATCGCCCACGCGGAACTGGCCCGTGTCACCGACCGCGTCGGGATCGCCGTCGAGGACCGCCGTGCCCGTACCTCGCGCCGAGACCGAAACACCGTCGCCACTCGCGACGATCCTGTAGCGCCCGGCCGAAATGCGGAACGTAATGTTGCGACCCTTGATCCAGAGGTTCTTGCCGCGCGGAACGCCGTTCACCCACGGGCTCCACTGGTCGGCCGGCGTCAGGTCGACGATCTTCAGGGTGCCCTTGTCGACGCGACCCACGATCACACCCTTGCCGGTGATCTGGAACGAGCCGCGGCCCTCCTTGACCTCGAGGGAGCCACCAGGCGTCCGGGCTGCAGCCGTCGCGATGCCGACCGAGACGGTGAGGACGAGCAGGATCAGTGCCAGGAGGCGCATCTGTTCGAGAGTATCGGTACCCCGAGTGATCCCGTGATGAGTCGCTGGTAAGGAATCTGTTAGCGGCTGGCGGGGCATGCTGTGCCATCGCGCCGTAGGCTGCCGAGATGACCGAGACCACCGACTTCGCAGCGATCGTTTTCATCGTCGCACTCGCCCTGTTCCTCGCGATCTCGCTGCGGTCCGTCGCGGCACGCTTCGCCCTGCCCGCCGCCGCCATCTTCCTCGTGCTGCCCCCGATCGCAACGGAAGTCTTTCCGTCGCTCGGCGACACGCTCTCGATCCTCGAAGTCGAGCGCATCGTCACGGTGGCGCTGATCGTGATCCTCTTCAATGGTGGCCTTCACATCGGGCTGCGTACGTTCCGGGCATCTGCCCGTCCCATCCTCTCGACCGGGGTGATCGGAACCTTCGCGACGGCGGCGATGCTCGCAGCGGCATGCCACTGGCTCCTCGGCCTCGACTGGACACTCGCCGGTCTTGTTGGCGCGGCACTCGCCCCGACGGATCCAGCGGTGACGTTCTCGGTGTTCGGCAACCGCGAGATCCGGGGCCGCTCGGGCACGATCCTCGAAGGTGAGTCCGGTGCCAACGACCCGGTCGGGATCGCCCTCATGATCGGGATGATCGAGTTCGCAACGGTGGATGGTGCGTCGTTCTCGGTCGTGGTCGAGGAGTTCGCGATCGAGATGCTGGTCGGCGTAGCGGTCGGCGTAGCGGGAGCGGCTGTGCTGCTGCCGATCTTCCGAAGGCTGACGCTGCCTGAGCCATCGCTTTACCCACTCCGAGTACTCGCGGGTGCCGGCCTCGTTTTCGGGGCTTCCGCTCTCATCCACGGTTCGGGGTTCATCGCCGTCTTCATCGCGGGCATCCTCCTGGGAGATGCAGCGATGCCGCGCAAGGGTGAGACCGAGCGATTCTCGATCGGACTCGCCAGCCTTGCCGAGATTGCGGCGTTTATCGCGCTCGGACTCTCGATCGATCTCGACCTGCTCCGGGACAGCCATCTATGGCTCGACGGAGCGATCATCTTTGCACTCCTCACGCTCGTCATCCGACCTCTGGCAGTCGGCCCGCTGCTCCTGCTCGCGCGGCTTCGCGCAGGCGAGCGCATCTTCATCATGCTCGGTGGGCTCAAGGGTGCGGTGCCGATCCTCCTCGCCGCCCTGGCCGTGATCGCCGCTGTCGACGATCCGGAGTACCTGTACGGCGTTGTCTATGTCGTGGTGCTCCTGTCCATCGTGCTGCAAGGCAGCCTGATGCCGACGATGGCAACGCGCCTCGGGATCCCATTCCGAACGGTCTCGTACGAGTCGGCCGAGGTGCGGCAGTTCATCGTCGCCGCACGGTCTTTCGCAGATGGGCGACGCATCGACAGACTGCCGCTCTCCGAGCGTGCGTGGGTCGGTGGCATTCTCCGAGACGGCGGACGCGTCCAGGTCGCTGACAACGTCACGCTCGTATCAGGAGACCGCGTCGACGTCTACTGCGAGCCGGAGAACGAGCCGGCGCTGCGCAGGGTCTTCGAAGCACGGTGAAGCCCGTCAAGTAGCTTCTGTCCAATGGAGCTCTTCGTCGCGTGCATCTTTCTGGTGGCGCTTGCCATGATCGCTCTCGACTGGGGCGACAAGACGAAGATCGCCCTTGCGGCTGCCTCGGTCGTCGTCGTAGCCGGTGCGATCGACGCCGACGGGGCCGTCGAGGCTGTCGATTGGCCCACACTCGGCCTGCTGGCGGGAATGATGATTGTCGTCGGTCTGGCGCAGCCGACAGGTCTCTTCGACTGGCTTGGGCTCCACGTCGTGCGGGCTTCGCGGGGCCGACCGGTCGTGCTCCTCTTCCTCCTCGCCGCTCTCACTGGCGGCCTGTCGGCGCTCCTCGACAACCTCACCGCGATCCTCCTTGTCGTCCCTGTCGCCCTCACGGTGGCCGACCGGCTCGACGTGTCTCCGATTCCACTCGTACTGACCCAGGTGATTGCCTCGAACGTCGGCGGAACCGCGACGCTGATCGGAGACCCACCGAATATCCTGATTGCGGGCCACGTCGAGGAGCTCTCCTTCCTCGACTTCATCGTCAACCTCGCCCCTGTCGCGATCTTCACCCTCGTCGTGGTTACAAGCCTTCTCGCGTTACTCTTTCGCAACAGCCTGCGCGTGGATCCGGCGCGGGCCGCGCGCCTCGACGACCTTGACCCGTCCGCCGAGCTCCGCGGCGAACCGCGCCGGCGGATGCTCGTCTTTGCCGTGCTGCTCGGAACGGTTCTGGCGTTCTTCCTGCACACGGCTCTCCACCTCGAACCGGTCGTCGTCGCCCTTGTCGGTGCCACGGCAATGCTGCTCGTCACCGACATCGAGATCGAGGACGCTCTCCACTCCGTAGAATGGGCAACGTTGTTCTTCTTTCTGGCGCTGTTCGTTGTTGTGGGCGCGCTCGAGGAACAGGGCACGATTGCGCGCGTCGCCGAGCAAATCGGCGACCTCACCGGTGGATCCCGTACAGCGGAGAGTCTCGTCATTCTCTGGGGCGCAGCGACCGGGTCCGCGTTTGTCGACAACATCCCGTTCACGGCCGCGATGATCCCGGTTGTCGACGAGATCCAGGGTGACGGCTTCGACGATACGCTCTGGTGGTCGCTCTCGCTCGGCGCCTGCTTCGGGGGCAACGCAACCCTGATCGCGGCCGCTGCCAACGTTGCCGGAACAGGGCTCCTCAAGCGGGCCGGTCATCCGGTTTCGTTCGGGCGCTTCCTCGCGGTCGGGCTACCCGTGACCGTGCTCTCGCTCGTGATCGCAACCGGCTACCTTCTCCTCTTTCAGCTGTGATCACGTTGCCGCTCGCTGCCGGCGGCCCTGTGGCGGAGGCGCTTGTCGATCTCTTCATCGTGCTCCTGGCAGCGAAGATCGGAGACGAGATCTTCAAGCGGATCAGGCAGCCGACGATCATCGGCGAGATCCTCGCCGGCGTCATCGTCGGCCCGGCGGTGTTCGGCCTCGTCGGTGTGACGGAGGTGCTCGAGGTCTTCGCCGAACTGGGGGTCGTCTTCCTCCTCTTCTGGGTTGGGCTCGAAACACGTATCACCGACCTTCGAGAGGTCGGCTCGAGTGCGGTCCGGACGGGCGTGCTCGGGGTTGTGCTTCCGTTCGCCGGCGGCTTCGGTCTCGGCGTCGCACTCGGTGAGAGCACGAGCACGAGCGCGTTCCTCGGCGCCGCCCTCGTTGCGACGAGTGTCGGTATCACCTCCGCCGTCCTGATCGAGTTGGGCGCGCTCACCTCGCGCGCGGGACGAACCATCATCGGCGCCGCGATCGTCGACGACATCCTCGCAATGCTCATACTTGCCGTTGCGGTCGGTCTCGCCGCTGGTGGCACGAACGTTGTCGGACTTCTCGTGGTCGTCGTCCTCGCGCTGTCATTCGTAGCGTTCTTTGCGCTAGGTGGCACTGCTGTGATGCGTAGGTGGCCCGGCACGCTTGCGGCTCCGAAGTTCTCCGAATCGCCGCTTCTGCCCGCGGTGATTCTCTGCCTCGGGCTCGCCGCCCTCGCGGCGGAGATTGGCCTCGCGGCGATCATCGGCGCCTTCCTCGCCGGCATGATGGTCGCCGAGACGAAGGAGCAGCATCCGGTCGAGGAAGAAGTCGCCCCGCTCTATGCGTTCTTCCCGCCGTTCTTCTTCGTGGTGATCGGCATGCAGCTCGACCTCGAAGCGCTGGCGCAGCCCGGGACGATCCTCCTGCTCGTGGGTGTCACTGCTCTCGCAGCCGCCACCAAGTTCGTCGGCGCGTGGCTCGGCGCCCGGAGCCTCGGAAAGGCGGAGGCGGCTTTCGTCGGCGTCGGCATGGTGCCGCGTGGCGAGGTCGGCATCATCGTCGCCGGCATCGGAGAAGCGAGCGGGGTGATCGGCCCCCGAGTCTTCGCCATCGTAGTGGGCATGTCCATCCTCACCACGCTCCTCGTGCCACCGGTGCTGCGCGTGCTCGCGAAGCGTTTGCCTCCCGATCGGGTAGCCCGCGGACTTCAGCCCTCGTAGGTGTAGAACCCGCGGCCGCTCTTGCGACCGAGCAGACCGGCGTTGTTGATCGTCATGAGGCGCGCAGGCGGCGCCATGCGCGGGTCGCGCGTGAGCGCATAGAGGGCCTCGGCGGCGTGGACGTGGACGTCGATCCCAACGAGGTCGACGAGCGCACACGGGCCCATCGGCCATCCCGCCCCGTTCTTCATCGCGACGTCGAGCGCCTCCGGCGTGACCCGAGCCTCGTCGAGCACACGGAGGCAGTCGTTCAGGAGCGGGATCAGCACGCGGTTGACGATGAACCCGGGTGTGTCGTGGCACGTCACGACCTCCTTACCGAATCGACTCCCTACCTCGACCGCGACCGCGACCGCCGCCTCGGACGTCAGCTCCGCCTGGACGATCTCGACGAGCGGCATGAGCGGCGCCGGGTTGAAGAAGTGCATTCCGACGACGCGCTCGGGCCGCGTCGTCGCGGCGGCGATCTCCGTCACGGAGAGCGCCGAGGTGTTGGTGGCGAGAACGGCGTCGGGCCGACAGATCCGGTCGAGCTCGGCAAAGAGCGCCCGCTTGGGCTCGAGCTCCTCGATGATCGCCTCGATGACGAGATCACAACGCGCAAATTCCTCGAGATCAGTCGTAGTCTCGAGCCGCGCGACCGCAGCCTCTCGCTCGTCCGCCGTCAGCTGCCCCTTTTCCACCTTGCGCGTCAAGAAGTGGCCGATCCGGGCTGCAGCGGCGTCGCCGAACTCCTGCGTCACCTCGCGTCCGATCGTCTCGTAGCCGGCCTCGACCGCGAGCTGCGCGATCCCACCGCCCATGGCGCCGAGCCCGACCACACCGATCGTCCGGATCTCCGTCACCGGACGATCGTACTCGTCGGGTCAGGCTGCGAGCGCGTGCAATTGCGCCGAGCGCAACTCGAGAAGTGCAACGAGGTCGCCGGTTGCCTGGAACGGGTCGGTGACGATCTCGTTGCTCGAGGTCGAGAGCGCCGCAACGATCGCGCCGTCACTCTCGGCCACGAGAACCGGGTTGGCCGGAACCGTGCGGTCGACGAGATGCGCGAGCCGCCGAATTGCGGCCGCGTCGCCGGGGCTAGCGGAGCGAATGGCGATCTCATTCCGCTCCCCGACCTGACGTGCGAGGGCTGCCGGAAGGTGGTCGGTCATCCGAGGTACCTCCGCCGGCGAGCCGACTCGTCGATCCGCGAATCCTTGCCTGCGAAGACAGAACCGGCGACGACGAGAACGATGAAGACGATCAGTGCGATTTCCATAGCTGTATCCTTGCTGAGCGGGTACTATCAGCACAAGTCGAGGTTTTCATGACATCCATTACTCAGGCTGATACTTCTCTCCATGACCCCTGGCTCGGCGTCGAGGTGCGCCATCTGGCGGCGCTCGAGGCCGTCGCGCGCGCCGGCTCGTTCGGACGGGCAGCCTCGGAGCTCGGATATACGCAGTCCGCAATCAGCCAGCAGATCGCAGCGCTCGAACGGATCGTGGGCGAGCGGCTCGTCGAGCGGCCGGGTGGCCCTCGAGCAATCTCGATGACCGAGGCCGGGACACTTCTCCTCCGTCACGCCGAGGCCATCGTCAACCGTCTCGCCGCAGCACAGGCGGACATGCGGGCCTTGCAAGCCGGCGAGACCGGAACACTTCGGGTCGGCACGTACCAGAGCGTCGGCTCGCGCGTTCTGCCCGACGTGATGCGCCGGTTCCGCACCGACTGGCCAAAGATCGAGATCGGCCTCTCGGAGCCGACCACCGACCCGGAGCTCTACGCCGAGATCGAGAGCGGTCGACTCGACCTCGCGTTCTGTTCGGCGCCGCTGCCTGACGGCCCGTTCGACACGATCGAGCTGATGCGCGATCCGTACGTCTTTCTCGTTCCGGCGGGACACCCTGTCGCGTCGGCTGCGGCCTGCTCGCTCGCCGACCTCGAGGGGCTCGCGCTGATCGGAGCGAGCACCTGCTCGAGCGGTCTCGATGCCGAGCGGGTCATGATCGACGCCGGGCACACGTTCCAGTACGCGTTTCGCTCGGACGACAACGGCACGATCCAGGGCCTCGTTGCGGCAGAGTTCGGAGCCGCTCTCGTCCCGCTCCTCGCGGTCATCCCCGGCGACGATCGCGTGCGCGTGCTCGCGATCGACCCGCCCGTACCCGCACGCGCGATCTCGGTCGTCTGGCATCGCGACCGTCACCGCTCTCCCGCCGCCCGCGCATTCATCGAGATCGCCCTCGCGGTCAGCGCAGAAGTGGAATCGGAGCTGGTCGTACCGTAGATCAGGCGACGTGAGCGTGGTCTGCTGGAGCGGCGAGCTCGCTCTCGTCCAGGACGGCCAACGTGGTGCAGAAGGACTCGACCAGATCGGGGTCGAGCTGCGCGCCGGCGACCGCACGGAGCTCGCGGAGCGCCTCGTCATGGTTGCGACGTGCCTGGTACACACGATCCGACGTGATCGCTGAGTACGTGTCGCAGACAGCGACGAGCCGCGCGACGAACGGAATGTCATCGCCGGAGAGGCCGTCCGGGTACCCGCTGCCGTCGAATGCCTCGTGCGTTGCCCGCACGGTCACGCCGACGGAGCTGAGTGCCGGCGCGGCGCTGAGAATGCGCTCGCCGATGATCGTATGTCGCTTGATGAACTCCACCTCCTCGGGCGAGAGCGGGTGTTGCTTTTCGAGGATGGAGTCGGGAATCGCGAGCTTTCCGATGTCGTGGAGCTGTGCCACGAGCTCGATCTCGCGCAGGGTGTCTTCGTCCAGCGAGAGCGAACGCCCGAAGTGGAGGCTGATGGCCGCGACACGATTGACGTGATCGCGAAGATCGGGCTCTCTCTCGTAGAGCGCCTGCAGGAGCACACCATGCGGCTGGCCCCGCTCGATCAAGCTGTGGTGCTTGCGGGCGTAGAGGCGCTGGTCGGCGATCTGCATCGCCGCCCCCGGTTTCGTCGCCTCGTCGGGCAGGAACACACAGCCGAGAGACGTCGTGACCTGGAATCCTTCTCCGACCTCGCTGAGCGCAACCGCCGTTGCGTCAAGAAAGACGTCGAACGATCCCTCTGGCAGCGGGGCGAGAACACAGAACTCGTCCCCACCGAGGCGATAGCACGTCCCTGAGGAGCTGACGGTCGCAGCGAGTTTGGCCGCGAGACGCTCGAGAAGAGCATCGCCCGCCGGATGACCGAAGAGATCGTTGAACCGCTTGAAGCCGTTGAGGTCGTAGACGATGAGGACGTGCGGATGCGCTGCGCCACCCTCGAGCGCCTGCCGGAGATCCTCGACGAGTCGGCGGCGATTCCAGAGATGGGTGAGTGGATCGGTGACCGAGAGCAGTTCGATCTCCCTCGTGATCGCGGAGTTCTCCCGCAGCGTCGACACTGTCCTCACCAGCACCACGCCGATTGCAGCTGTCGCGAACACGAGAGCAACGGTGTTGAGGTGCCAGAAGTGATCGACGACGAAGACGGTGAGCGCCAGGATGGTGCAGACGGCAGGCGTCGCGAGGAGCGGCCGCCCTTCCAGCGTGATCCGTCGCGCCCGCCCCGGCTGCACCCAGGCGGCGACGGCAAGGAGCACGCTCATCAGCGGCCAGAGGATGTCGAGGAGCGACCCCTCCACGTATGTCCCGGTGGTGGTCGTCCAAAGGTAGGCGGCGTCAGCGACCGCCGTCGCGACGAATGCAGCGCCGATCACAACCCACTCGCGCCCGGCCTTGCGGCCGACGCGCCAGAAGACCCCGATCACGAGAGCGAGGAGCACGACATCGGCGAGTGGGTACGCCAGATTCGTGGCGACCGCGAGAAAGCGTCCCTCGGTGTGGTCGAGGGCCAACTCCAGGAAGAACGCTGCTCCAACCGCACCGACGGCTAGCGCTACGCTGACACCGTCGAGCCAGACGCTCCTGTTGAAGCGGGACACGCGAGCGCGAACGAGCAAAAGGAGCGCGATGTACGCCGCCGGATAGAAGAAGAGGTAGAGCGGGTCGGCGATCGTCGGTGTCGACTCGTAAGAGGAGAAGGTCCAGGCGAGGTCGCCCAGCGTGTAGGCGGCCAGCCCTGCAGCAAGCCACGTCCACGCAACGCGCTCGTCCGGTACGAGGACGGCGCGCGCGGCGACGGCAATGACCGCAAGCGTCTCGATCGCGAAGTACAACCAGGTATTGACGAGCGTGTCCGCGCCGGGGCCGCCGACCCCGAGCCCTGCGTGCAGGGCGAAGATCACGAGCCCCGCAACCGCAGCGACCTGCCACACGCGCATCGCACCGCGGAAACGAGGGCCGAACTCCGCGCGCGCGGTGGCGGTCGAGGTACTCACGGTATGCGTATCGGCGTGCCGCTCGATCGTCATGAGGGGTTTGTGACAATCCACCCAACCCGATGGAACGGCGAGGCGCCCTGGCGAGCCGGACAAGATGCAGCGGCCCGCGCGAGACGGTGGATCCATTAGGCTCATGCCCGTAGGAACCTCTGCCGATAGAGCGAACATGCTCATGACCTTCCCGCTCGCCCGGATTGCCATCGTGCTGGTGCTGACGACCTTCGTCGCAGCGTTGATGCTGGTTCGCGTGAGCAGCGGAGAACGCCAGGGGCAATCAGCTACGGCGTCGACCGCTCCGGTCTCGCTCGAGCGACACACTCCGGGCTCTGCGGCACACGATCGCCGCGAATATCGTCTCCGGCTCGCAGCAGCGTCCGGCTCCTCCGAACGCTAGCGTCTCAGCCTGGATCAGAGGCGTTCGACGACCGCGGCGATCGCCTGGCCCTGGCCGATGCACATGCAGGCGAGGCCGTAGCGCGCGTCGCGACGGTCGAGCTCGGCGAGCAGCGTTGCAGTGATCCTGGCGCCCGTGGCACCGAGCGGATGGCCGAGCGAGATACCGCCGCCGTTCGGATTGACGTCTCCCGCGACGAAGCGCTCCTGCAGGCCGGTGTCCACGAGCGTCTGCAGCACGACGGAGGCGAATGCCTCGTTGATCTCGATCACGGCCATGTCGTCCCAGCCGAGTGCTGCGCGCCGCAGAGCCTGGGCGCACGCTTGCGGATTCCCGTGGAGCATGCGGTACGGATCCACTCCGGCGATGCCGAAGGAGACGAAGCGGGCGCGTGGCGTCAGCTCGAGCCGCGCCACTGCGGCCTCGCTCGCGATCAGCATCGCGGCCGAGCCGTCGACGATCTGGCTCGCGTTACCCGCCGTGACGACGCCATCGTCACGGAACGCGGGCTTCAACGACGCGAGTCGCTCCGCCGACGTATCGCGGCGGGGCGCCTCGTCAACCGAGAACATCGAGCCGTCCTCGAGGGGGATGGGGACGATCTCGCGCTCGAACAACCCGCCGTCGATCGCGGTGAGCGCACGCCGGTGAGACTCGAGTGCGTAGGCATCGAGCTGATCCCGTGAGAGGTTCCATTCGCGTGCGATCTCCTCGGCCGAGATGCCCTGGGGAACGATGGGCCAGCGGACGGCGATCTTCTCGTGCAGCCCCGCGAAGCCCTCTGGGCCAAGATTCGAAAGCATGGGCACGCGTGACATCGACTCGACGCCGGCCGCCACAACGATGTCGAGGTGACCCGCCTGAATCGCGGCTGCGCCGTTGAAGGCAGCCTGCAGCGACGAACCACACTGCCTGTCGACGGTCGTTGCCGCCACCGTCTCGGGCCAGCCTGCCACGAGCGCGGCGATGCGCCCGATGTTCAGGGCCTGTTCGCCGACCTGCGTCACGCAGCCCATCTGCACGTCCTCGACCTCTGAAGGATCGAGACCGATCCGGGCGACGAGTCCGTTCAGAGCCTCGGCAGCGAGATCGTCGGCGCGAACCGTGGCGAGTGCCCCGTTCCGACGACCGATCGGCGAGCGGACAGCGTCGATGATGAACGCTTCGGGCACGATCGTCAGGCTAGCAACCGGGCGAGAGGCTCAGGCATCCCAGAGTGCCCAGACGCTCGACGGCTTCCGGAAGACGAGCCCTCGCGGAGAGCTCGGGCGATCCGGGTCGAGTCGCAGGCCTCGAAGTCGTTCGAGGGCGCGACCGAGTGCGACGCGAGTCTCGAGCCTCGCAAGGTGCATGCCGAGACAGACGTGCGGACCATGGGCGAAGCCGACCTGCAGGTTGACATTCCGACGCCGGAGATCGAATCGGTCCGGATCGGTGAACACGTCCGGATCACGATTGGCGCCCGCGAGGGAGACCGTGACGAGGTCTCCCTTCCCGAGCGAGACACCCGCAAGCTGCGTATCGCGCGTGACGTAGCGATCGACCACAGCTGCAGCCGGCTCGAGCCGCAGAGACTCCTCGACAGCGCCAGCGAGGAGGGCAGGATCGGCCTCGACGAGCGCCCGCTCCGAAGGACTGGAAAGGAGATGGAGGAAGGCGTTCGAGATCATCGCCTCTGTCGTCTCGATGCCGCCGAACAGCAGCACGGCCGCGTTCGAGGCGACCTGGCCGCGGGTGAGCCCACCCGACGTTCCAGCGGCGGCCGCAACGAGCGACCGCGCGGGATCGCGGTCGAGCGCGGGCTCGACCGACCGGCACAAGTGGGCAAACGCTTCCGTGCCGCTTCCGTCGGGGGGCGCTCCCGCGGTGATGGCGGTGACCTCGGCAACGATCGCCGAATACCAGCCAAGCGCCTCGTTGGGATCTGTCTCCTCGAGACCGAGCGCGTGCACCATCACCTCGACCGACAACGGGCCGGCGAGCGCGCGACGAAGATCCGCGCTACCGTCGAGCTCGAAGAGGCTGATCAGCCGGTCGGCCTCACCTTCAACGATCGAGGCGAACCGCTCTCGAACCGCGTCGAGCCGAAACGGCCGCGCGAAGGGCGCACGATGACGCTGATGCTCGGAGCCGTCGAGTGACAGCATGCTCGGGCCGACGACACGAGCGGTCGAGAATCGGGGGTCGTCGACCGTGAAAACGACGGGATCTCGCATCACCTGGAGTGCGAGATCGCGGCGCGTCACGACCCAGCCGCCGAGAGCCGGAACCCACGACACCGGCTCGTGCTCGCGAAGGCGCGCGAGCGTCGGGTGCGGGTCTCGCTCGAGATCGGCGAGAGCGACGGAAGCGCCAACCGGGAACGTCGCGGACACACACCCGACGATAGTCGCGAACGATCATCTAGCCTTGAGGACGACGGCATCTGACAAGGGAGACGAGTGACATGGCTGTAGCAGCGACCGGCGTCGAGGAACGGCTTCTCATTGGTGGGGAGTGGGTCGAGGCAGCGAGTGGTGGACGTTTCGACGTCACAGACCCCGCCACGGGTGAGCCCGTCGGATCCGTGCCGGACGCGGGCGAGAGCGACGTCAAGGCTGCAATCGGCGCCGCTGCCGGAGCCCTCGACGAGTGGAAGGCGCTTCCGGCCCTTCAGCGGGCTCGCATTCTCCGGAAGGCAGCGGATCTGATCCGCGAGCGCCGCGACACGATCGCTCTCGTGATGACATCCGAACAGGGAAAGCCGCTGGCGGAGGCCGCAGGAGAGGTCGACTACGCCGCAAGCTTCCTCGAGTGGTTCGGGGGCGAGGCCGAGCGCGTCTACGGCCAGATCGTGCCGCCGATGAACCCGACGAGCCGCGTGCTCGTGCTCCGCCAGCCGGTCGGCGTCACCGCGGCGATAACACCCTGGAACTTCCCTGCCGCGATGATGACCCGCAAGCTCGGCCCGGCGATGGCGGCCGGCTGCACGAGCGTCGTCAAGCCGGCCAGTGCGACACCGTTGACTGCCGCGCTGATCCTGCGAGCGATCGAGGATGCGGGCACTCCTCCGGGTGTCGTCAACCTGATCACCTCCCGCTCGTCCGGCATGGTGGCGCAGCAGCTCTTCTCGGACGCGCGCGTGCGCAAGATCTCGTTCACGGGCTCGACGGAGGTCGGCAAGGAGCTGATCCGCGCTTCTGCCGATCAGGTCAAGCGCCTATCGCTCGAACTCGGCGGCCACGCGCCGTACGTCATCTTCGACGACGCCGATCTCGACGAGGCCGTCGACGGCCTGATTGCGTCGAAGTTCCGCAACGCCGGGCAGACATGCGTCTGCGCGAATCGCACGTACGTGCAGGCAGGCGTGTACGACGCGGTGGTCGCGAAGCTCGCCGAGAAGGTGACGAAGATGGTGGTCGGCCACGGCACCGAGCCGGGCGTCACGATCGGCCCACTCATCGATGACCGCGCGGTCGATAAGGCCGACGAGCACGTCAAGGACGCGATCGCCCAGGGTGCCCGCCTCGTCGTCGGCGGAGAGCGGATCGAGGGGTCCGGCTCGTTCTATGCGCCGACCGTGCTCGAGGGGGTCACGCCGCAGATGCTGATCTCGACCGAGGAGACGTTCGGCCCCGTCGCCGGGATCACGCGGTTCGAGACCGAGGAGGAGGTGATTCGCGTCGCCAACGAGTCGATCTACGGGCTCGCGGCCTACTTCCATACGCGCGACTACGCCCGCCTCCTCCGCGTCGCAGAGAAGCTCGAGTACGGGATCATCGGAGCCAACACGGGAATCATCAGCGCCGCCAACGCCCCGTTCGGTGGCGTCAAGGAGTCCGGCTACGGTCGCGAGGGCGGCTCGGTCGGAATCGACGAGTACCTGGACGTCAAGTACATCCAGGTCGGCGGCGTCGGGCTGTAAGAGGCTCTAGAAGGGAGAGGCCGGGCGGCGACCTATCGCCCGGCTATTCTCTCGCGGTGGCGCTCTTCTCCAGGAAGCCGTCGAAACCGACCGCGAGCGATCTTCGCCGCGAACGTCGGGCGCTGCTGATTCTCCGTGACGAGCGCCTCCGCGAACTGGGCGGGCTCACGCTCGAAATGTATCGTCGCGACCACTTCAACGAGACGCTGATCATCGAGCGGTGCGCAGAGCTCGTCGCTATCGAGGCTCGGGCAAGCGAGATCGACGCGTTGCTCCGGGCGCGGGGTCTCCGCCGGCAAGGCAGCGCGATCTGCGCCTGCGGCGCACCGCTCTTGATGGGCGCACGCTTCTGCCCGAGCTGTGGCCGCTCACTCATCGACGACGCCGCTCGGGCGGAGGCCACAGGGTGACGAACTGCCCGCGCTGCGGCGGGGGCGTCGCCGTTGGCCAGGAGTATTGCCTCGCGTGCGGGCTCAGGCTCCCGGTCGCCGGGCGCATCGGATCCGCGCCTCCCGATCGCCGTAAGGCATCGGTCGCGATCCTGCTCGCAGCTCTCGTGGCGGTGGGAGGCGCCGCTCTCGCCATTGGACTCACGCGCGAGACTGCGACGGCCGAAACGATCGTCACGGCAACGGGCGGCAGCGAGCGCGTCAAGGAGCCGACCGTCACGAACGCCTCCCAGCTCGAGCAGTGGCCGGCCGACAGGAGCGGTTGGACGATCGTGCTCGTCTCGATTCCGAAAGTCGAGGGCCGAGACGCCGCCGTGGCACGTGCTGCCGACGCGCGACGCAAGGGTCTGAAGGCGGTGGGCGTGCTCGATTCCTCGAAGTTTGCGAGCCTCCATCCGGGGTACTGGATGGTCTTCAGCGGCTCGTATCCGAGCGAGCCCGAGGCCGCAAGCCATCTCAGAGCCGCTAAATCCGTCCAGCGTGCCGCCCGAACCGAGCGCGTCAGCACCTGATTTGTTGTCTGTTCGGACACAGTTGAAACCAAGTTTGTAACACGAACCCAAACCGGGTAGACTTCATAGAGCGGAACCCTGTTTTCCGCGTTGTTTCCGCCTATAATCCCCATTTTCATAGAAGCGAGATCAGACCGATGGAAGATCACGTCGTCTATTTGCAGTCCTGCATGTATCAGTACTCACGGGCGATCTATCGCTCGATCAAAGATCTGATTGATCCGTACACCGACCGCTATACGCGCCTCGAGTCGCGCCGTGCCGTGCTCGAGGAATGCGAGCTCACGATGTCCCGGCTCGCAGCCGACCCACAGTACTTCGCGCGTCCCGACCGCGCGCTGTTCCAGGACATTCGCCGTTACTTCCCGATCACCGCGCAGGCACAGGTCGCCTGGGCCGTCCGTGAGGGCGTCGGTGCAGCGATCGCATTCGTGGAGCAGCAGATCGAGGCCGGAGCGTTCGACGGCGGCATCGCTCGCTGCAAGGCAACGACGCGCAAGGGCAAGGCCTGTCAGCGGACGCCGCTGCCGAGCCGTGACTACTGCCCGTCGCACCAGCATCTCGAAGCGCGTACGTCGCTCGCCGCGTAACGATCTACCGACGCGACCCGCCAGGATCAACTGTTCGACCGCGCAATCGGGCGCGTCGTCGGCTGTAAGCTCGCACACACCATGTCGCACGACACCGACAAGCTCATCCGTCAACTCTCGCTCGTCGCCTTCCTCATGGCCGAGCGCCGGCCGCTGACCGCTCGAGACGTCAAGGGCAACGTGGAGGGATACTCCGAGATGTCGGATGAGGCGTTCGCGCGGCGCTTCTACTCGGATCGCGCAGAACTCACAGCACTTGGCGTCCCGCTTCACTCCCACCGTGACGAATTCACGGGCGAGGAGCTCTACACGCTGCGCTCGGAAAACTACTTCCTCGATCGCCTCGACCTCAAGGACGACGAGCTTGCGGCCCTGCAGACAGCGCTGTTCTATCTCGACGGCAAGTTCGCCTACGCCGAGCCTCTCCGGCTTGCGCTGCAGAATCTCGCCCTGGGTCGTCCGGGTTTCCACGAAGCGCGCACCGACACTGCCGAGCGTGTCAGGGTCAGCGCGCCCGACTACTCTCCCGAGCTCGCCGGCCGCCTCTCCAAACTCGAGTCGGCCATCTCCAAGCAGCGCACGATCAAGTTCACGTACTGGGCGCCGCAGCGCGACAAGGTCACCGAGCGCGTGCTCAACCCCTACGCCCTGCGGCTCGACGAGGGCATCTGGTACGTCGTCGGCCAGGACCTCGACCGTGCTGCAGTACGGACGTTCCGCGTCTCCCGGATCCGCAGCGATATCCGCTTTGCCACCCGACGTGAGCGCGACTTCCGGTTGCCACCCGAGTTCGACGTCGAGGCACACCGCGTACCGCGGCCGTGGCAGATCGGCGAGACCGTCGGGAAGGCCCAGATCGCAGTCCAGGGCGACACGGCGTGGTGGGTGCATCGCACGCTCGCAGACGCAGGCGTCCTCGCAGACGGCGTCTTCGAGACCGCCTTTTCGAACGTCGAGCCGCTCGCCGGGTGGGTGCTCCGTCAGAACGGCCGCGCGGTCCCACTTGCGCCGAAGGCGCTGCGCGACGCCGTCTCCGACGGTCTCGCCCGGCTCCGCGACGGGCACGACGGCGAGAGTCCGGTGCTGGCCCGGGAGCGGCGCATCGAGGCGCAGTCCGATCGCGGCGCTCGGCCCGTCGGCCCCCTCGCCCCCGCGCGCGTAGGCGTTGTCCAGGCGCTGCTAGCACACCTCCTCTACGCAAGCGGCGAGGGGCGACATGCACC
>JAJAZN010000157.1 GCA_026785685.1 Thermoleophilia bacterium | reverse complement strand
CGCCCGGGTAGTCGATGCCAGTCGGCTTGCCGAACCCGAAGCGGTCGACCCACGACGCGAGCTCTCCCTGACCCAGCTTCTGGGCAATGGTGATCGTCCCGACGTTCGACGACTGCGAGAGGATCTCCTTGACCGTCATCACCTCGGTGCCGCGCGTGTGGGCCTCGTGAATCACGCGGTCGGCAACCTGAATGGTGGGTGCGAGCGTGAATCTCGTCGTCGGCGAGACAACGTTGTCTTCGAGGGCGCCTGCGACAGCCACGATCTTGAACGTCGAGCCCGGCTCGTAGGCGTCTGTGACAGCGCGGTTCCGCCGAGCGTCCGGGGACGCAGTAGAGAAGTTGTTGGCGTTGAACGTCGGGTAGTTCGCCATTGCGAGGATTGCCCCCGTGCGCGTGTCCATTACGATCGCAGTCCCACCGCGCGCGTTGTACTCCTTCACCTTCTGCGCGACAACCTGCTCGGCATTCGCCTGGATCTGGTGGTCGATCGTCAGCGTCACGTTCTTACCGGCTCTCTCGGGCCTGGACGTGACAACGTCGATCGCGCGACCGAACGGATCCTTGACGATCGTCTCGAAGCCCGGCCGACCGGCGAGCGTCTTGTCGAGTGAGCGCTCGAGGCCGTCGAGCCCCTGGTTGTCGGTGCCCGCGAAGCCTAGGACGTGCGCGGCGACGCTTCCCTGCGGGTACGTGCGTAGCTCCTCGGGGTAGAACCCGAGCCCCGGAATCTCGCGTTCGGCGAGCGCGTTCGCCTTCAGGGGATCGGCCTTGCGGGCAACGTAGACGAACCCTTTCGAGCGGTCCTTGAGTATCGGATACAGCTCATCCGCGCTCAGCCCCAGCGTCTTGCCGGTGACCACGGCCGCCCGCTGCGCGTCGACGATGGTGCGCGGGTTCGCGTACACCGTGGTCGCCTGCTCGCCGATCGCGAGCGGCTCGCCCACGCGGTCGTAGATCGTGCCGCGCCCTGCGGGGATCTCGATCGTCTCGCGGTGCTGGGTCGTCGCCATCTTCGCGAACCGGTCGTGCTGCGCCGCCTGGACGTACGTGGCACGAACGATGGCAACAATGAAGAGAAGGCCGAACGAGAGAAGGAGCAGGCGGATCCGGTGGTTCGCGCGTCGCTCTCTCACTTCGCTCCGAGCCTGACGTATGTCGTCGTCAGAGCATCCGCCTCCTGGAGGCCGAGCTTGGCCTTCGCCGCATCCTCGATCCGAAGGTGCGACGACGCGCTCGAGAGTCGCGACCGCAGGAGCGCGTTGTCGGCCCGGAGCTGGGCGCGTTCACGGCTGAGCCCGTCGCACTCCATATTCAGCTGCAGGACGACGACGTTGACGGCCACGATTCCGGCGAGCATCACGCCTATGAGCAGGATCCACAGGACGCCACCGGCGAACGGCGCCCGCGAGCGAACGCTCTCGGCCTTCGTTCTTGACCCAGCCTTCCTCTTCGCTGACGCGGGTGCCTGGGCGATCGTCGACACTAGTTCTCCGTCCTGACCGCAGCGCGAAGGCGCGAGGAGGCCGCGCGCGGATTGTGATCGAGCTCATCCGCGGACGGACGCACCGGCCGCTTCGTGAGCAGCCGCAGCTCCGGCTCCTTGCCACAGACGCAGATCGGGAAGTCGGGCGGGCACGTGCATCCCTTTGCTCCCGAAACCATGAACTGCTTGACGAACCTATCCTCGAGCGAGTGGAAGCTGATCACGGCGAGCCGACCGCCAGGTCGGAGCATCGCCACAGCGGCAGGCAGGGCCGCCTCGAGTTGCCCGAGCTCGTCGTTGACGGCGATCCGCAGGGCCTGGAAGACGCGCTTCGCGGGGTGCCCTTCGCCGAAGCGAGCCGGTGTCGGAATCGCCATCTTGATCACGTCAACGAGGTCGAGCGTGCGGAAAAAGGCCTGATCGGCGCGACGGCGTGCGATCGCCCGCGCGATCGGGCCTGCGTAGCGCTCCTCGCCGTAGCGGCGGAAGATCTTTGCGAGCTCCTTCTCGTCCCAGGTGTTCACGATCGTTGCGGCCGTGATCTCGCCAGACGGATCCATGCGCATGTCGAGCGGCGCGTCGGTGGCGTACGAGAAGCCGCGCTCGGGCCGGTCGATCTGCATCGACGAGACGCCGATGTCGAGCAGGATCGCGTCGGCTTTGATGTCATTCATCGAGAGCTGCGTGAGCACGAGCGCGAAGTCGCCGCGGAGGAAGCGGACGTCCACCCCGGCCTGCGCCTTGAATCGATCGAAGTGCGCCTTCGCGCTCGGATCGCGGTCGATCGCGACGAGCTTTCCTCGGCCGCGAAGATCCTGTGCGAGGAGGCGCGCATGGCCACCCGCGCCGAACGTGGCATCAACGACCGTCTCACCCGGCTGGACGGCGAGCAGGTTGCGCACCTCGTCCGCGAGGACGGGGGTGTGGTCAGACGCGCTGTGCGGCAAGACGTTCGGCAGCATGGTCGGCACTCCCTTCGATCCCTTCCAGGCGCTCCACCCAGGCGGAGCGATCCCAGATCTCGAGGTGATCGTGGGTTCCGATCACCGTGACGTCCTTGACGAGGCTTCCGTAGCGAATGAGGTGAGGAGGGAGGAGCACGCGGCCCTGCTTGTCGGGCGTGTCCTCGGCAGCACCGCCGAAGAAGAGGCGCTGCAGCGTGCGAGCTTCGGAGCTGAGCGGGTCGAGGCCACCGATCCGCTCCGCGATCGTCGTCTGCCAGGCGTCCTTCGCATAGACGTCGACGCTGCCGTCGAGCCCCTTCGAGAGCACGACGCCGTCGGCCAGGGCGTCACGAAAGCGAACCGGCAGGGTGAGCCGGCTCTTGTCGTCGATCGAGTGGTCGTACTGGCCGATGAACATCCGCAAAGCTCCAGGGTCGCTCCCACGCTTCCCCACTCTAAACCACTTTCCCCCACTTTGCAAGTCTGACTGGCGGTGGCTGCCGGTGGCCGGCTTCAGCCGGTCGCCAGGGTTCCGCCTGGGGCAGACCGCGCGTGTCCTGGTCTGGTGAGGAATCACGAAGACCGCGCGGACCCGTCCGCCATCGTCGACGCGGAGGATCGCATGTACGTCGAGAGCCTCGCCCCCGGTCCCGAGCGCGACGCCGTGGTTGCGAGCCTGCTCCGCTACCGCAGTCCCGAGACACTCCACGTGGGAGACCCACTTCCCGCGGTCACCGTGCGACGGGCCGACGATCTCGTGCCCATCGAACTGACCGCACTCGTGCGCAGTCGGCCGCTGCTGCTCGTCTTCGGCAGCTTCACCTGACCGCCGTTCCGTCGCCGGTCGGGCGACGTCGCGACCCTCCATCGAGACTTCCGCGACCGCGCGGACTTCGCCTTCGTCTACATCGCCGAGGCGCACGCGCAGGACGAGTGGCAGCTTGCTCCAAACCTGGAGGAGGGTGTGATCCTCACCCAGCAGACGACCCTCGAGGAGCGACGGGAGCAGGCGCTCGAGAGCGCCTCTTTCCTTGGCCTCGAGATGCCACTGCTCATCGACGAGATGGACACCGCCGCGCGCGGGGCGTTTGCCGCCGGGCCGGCGGGGCGCGGCGTCGTGGACGACGACGGCTCGCTCGCCTATCCGGGACGCCCCGGCCCGTCGGGGTTCTCCCCCGAGGAGGCGCGGGAGCGGCTCGTCGCCCTGCTCGACAGCGCGACGGCGTGAAGGACGCGCCGCAGCTCCTCGTCACGAGTCGCGCGGAGTGGCGCGCGTGGCTGGCGGAGAACACGCCCGCGACAGCGGCATCTGGCTCGTCACGTACAAGAAAGCGAGCGGCAAGCCGCGCGTCACCTGGGACGAGATCGTCGATGAGGCACTCTGCTTCGGCTGGATCGACAGCCGACCGGGAACGGTCGACGCCGAGCTGTCGAAGCTGTGGCTCGCCCCGCGCCAGCGGGGCAGCGGCTGGTCGCGCCTCAACAAGGAACGGATCGAGCGGCTGGAGGCCGTCGGGCTCATCGAGGAGTCGGGCCGCCGGGTGATCGAGGCCGCCAGGGCCGACGGTTCCTGGGCGGTGCTCGACGAGGTGGAGGACGGGATCGTCCCAGCCGACCTGAGGCAGGCGTTGGCGAAGGCCCCTCCCGCGGAGGCGGAATGGGAGTCGTTCAGCCTCTCGGCGCGGAAGGGAATCCTGCAGTGGATCGCGGGCGCAAAGCGGCCCGAGACGCGCGCGAGGCGCGTCACGGAGACGGTAGAGCTCGCCTCCCGCGGGCTCAAGGCCAATCAGTGGCCCCGCCAGGGCTGACCGCTCGGAACCAAGATCGGGGCCGTTTCGTCACCGCCCCGACTCGAACGGTGCGTCGTGACGTCGCCCTGGGCAGCTACCGTTATCAGTGGCTGGCGGTAGCAAGCCACTCGATCCGGCCTCGATGCCGGCTTCGTTTCCCGGGCCTTGCAGCCCGGCGATAGGAGATGCCGCCGCCCTCAACGAACGAAGGATCGACCATGAGAACATCGTCTACAGCCGTGGACAGCTATCACCTGCGGGTGATGGTCGAGCGGATGCAACACGAGGGGCGATCGGAGCAGGAGATCGTCGCTGCCGTCGAGGAATCGGATGATCGGCGCCCTGCTGCGCCCTCGCGTCCGGCACCCCGGCGGTGGCGTCCGAGACTGATCCGCGCCCGATTGTCGCGCTAGAGATCTGGTGCGGACGAGCGACTTCCGGCGGCCACGGTCGCCGGAAGTCGGCACCCCGGCTCAACCGCTCGCTCCGCTCGAGCTGAGTGCGGGTGCGGCCTCGGGGCCGCGCGCGACT
>JAJAZN010000156.1 GCA_026785685.1 Thermoleophilia bacterium | reverse complement strand
CCCCGGTTTCTGGGGGTGGGGGGGGACCCCCCCCGACGGGGGCGCGCGGGGGGGGTTGGGGCCCCCCACAGGCCACCGGCCTGCGCGACCCCATCCCCACACGTCCTGACGACCCCGACGAGCGCCTCGCGATCACGCAAAACGGTGGATCCAGGCTGAGCTCACGCGTCGTCTGCGAGGTGCTCTGCCAGGCGAGCCATCGCGTAGCACTGCCAGGCAAGGTCGGCGTCGAGCGTGAGCCGCTCAAGCGCTGCGGTGACCTCAGCGAGGCCCGTTGCTGCGGGCGCGAGCGTTGCGAGTCCCGAGGCGAGTTTCGCTCGTCGTTCGGGACGATCCAGATCCTCGGCGAGCGCGGTCACGGCCCGGCCGTGGAGTTCGAGAGCCCGTCGGGGATCGCCCCCTGCGGCGAGCAGGAGCTCGGAGCGCCTCAGGGCGGAGGCAACGTCGCGCTCGTCGAGCGCGAGATTGCGTCCCGCAAGCAAGCAGAGGAGCACGAGACGATCGTCACCGCCGGTCGCCTCTGCGGCCCGGAGTCCACCAGAGAGCGCAGTCAGATCATCGTCAGGAGGCGTCGTCACGCTTGCGCGAGGATACGTGGCGATCGGCGCACGCGCGCTACGGCGAGCGGAGCTTACGCTTCAGGTCGTTCCAGAGCGCCGGCGTGCCTCGTCCCTCGAAACCGGCAACGAAGCGGCCCTTCGCGTCGACCAGGAGCATTACCGGCTGGTAGTTCGCTCCGAAGCGCCGCGCGAGCGTTCTCTTCGGATCCGCGATCGACGGCCACGTCCAGCCGTACTTCTTCAGGAAGCGACGCGCGTCGGGATTCGTGTCACCGACGTTGAGACCGAGGAAGTGGTAGGCCTTGCCCTGCTGCTTGACCCAACGTGCGTAGGCAACTGCCTCGCCCTGACACGTGCTTCACCACGAAGACCAGACGTTGACGAACACCGGCTTGCCGCGGAGTGCTGCGAGCGATGCCTTTCCACCGGTGACCGTCGGGCCGGCGGTAGCCGGTGCGGGTTGGCGCGTCGCGGCGGCAGCCGTTGCGACGACGACGAGCGCCAGACAGACGAGGAGCAAGGGGGCGTGTCGCCGCATCAAGAACCACGGTACCGGTTCGGTCGCCTGCTTCCCGGTCGTTTCGAATCTTGTAAGGACTTCGCGGACGGGGCTCACTCGTCGAGGGACTACGCGCTCAAGACAGTCGTGGAATCGCCGATACAGTGAGGATGCGGCGCATACTCGCGCTCTCAGCCACCATTCTCCTCTCGCTCGGCGCTGCTCGCACATCCTTGGCGGTGCCGCCTGCCGTGCCGCCGTCCGTCGCGGTTGCCGGCCCGTCCGCACCGGGCGGCCGTTCGTGGGCCGACGCGCAGATCAGGGTGGTCACATCGGCAGGCCTCCTCGGTACGGATCCTTCGACCTTCCGGCCGGCAGACCCGCTCACCCGCGGTGAGCTCGCCGCCGCGCTCGCGGCATGGGGAAAGCGTACGACGACACCCGCTGATCCGACTCGTCTCTTGACGATGCGCGAGCTCGACGCACAGCTCGTTGGTGCACTCGGACTCACAGAGGCCGCGAAGCGAATACGACGCGCGGCAGACGCGGCGGGGCTGGCTCCGACTGGCATGCTCGGGACCGAGACCGTCGCGCGCCTGCTCGGCCTCCGGCTCAACCATCCTCAGGGGCAGGATCAGCTGGAGCTGCTCCCGAATCAGCCGGCGACACGGGCTGAGGCAGCCTATTCGCTCGCTCGGGCACTGAAGCTGTCCGCCGACCGGATCGTCTGGCTCGACACGCTCAGCCAGACGTTCTCCGTGTCCGAGATCGGCGAATGGCAACGGGCGGTGCTGACGCGGGCGCTGCGATTCGTCGGCTATCCGTACGTCTGGGCCGGCACGTCCGAGTCGACGCAGACGCTCTGGAGGGCGACCGCACCCGAAGGCACCGCGAGCCTGCCGGGCGGCTTCGATTGCTCCGGCTTCATCTGGCGGGTCTACAAGACGAAGCCCTATCCCGGCGCTCCCCTCCTCGGCGACATGCTCAAGGGACGGACGACGTACTCGATGAGCGGTGAAGTGAAGAAGTCGGCGCGCATTGCGATTGAGAACCTCGAGCCCGGCGACGTGATCTTCTTCGGCAGCAGAGGCCCTCAGTCTTCCTCGGCCGAGGTTGGTCACTCCGGCATCTACGTCGGAAACGGCTGGTTCGTGCATTCTTCGAGTGCCGGAGTCACGCTGCAGCCGCTCGCGGGCTGGTACACGAAGAGCTTCGCCTGGGCGCGCCGGCCCCTCGCCGAGGCCGGGTTGCTGTAGCCCTCGCCCTCGACGAGGCCACGGATGCAGCGCGCCTTCGGGGCGGCGCGCGGGAGAGGCGCTCGATTTCAGGCCTACTTCCGGCCCACTCCCGGCGCACTTCCGGCACAGTGCGTGCACGCGCGCGCCGGTAGCGTTCAATCAGGGAGCCTGCTCCCCCGGGGGCCCTTCCGGGTGGAGGGCTGGAGGAGGTTGGGGCCGTGAGTGCGAGAATGCTGCTGCGCGGCGTGCAGGCCCGCCCGAGCAGGCTGTGCCGGGTCGTCGTCGCTACCGCTCTGCTCTGCCTTCTCGTCGTCTTCGGCGCGGCAGGATCGGAGCAGGCGGCCGGTCGGGCGCAAGCCGCCGACAATCGCGCTTCGGAGCGCACGGCACGATCAGTCGAGGATCCCACCCTGCGCGAGTTGGTCGGCCAGAAGTTCGTCGTGGCGATGCAGGGAACCTCGCCGTCGCCCACACTCCTCGCCCGGATCCACCGTGGGGAGGTGGGAGGAATCATCCTCTTTGGTAGCAACATCGAGAGTCGCGCGCAGCTCGCTCGATCCGTCGCGGCCATGCAGCGGGCCGCGCGCACGTCGGGGCGCCCACCGCTTCTGATCGCGACCGATCAGGAAGGCGGAGAGATCCGTCGTGTTCCCTGGGCGGGACCGGCTCTTGCGACGTCCGAGCTCGGACGTCTGAGCCCCGCACGCATCCAGCAGGAAGCGCGCGCGGTGGGCCTGCAGCTCCGCTCCGCCGGGATCAACGTCGACCTCGCCCCCGTCGCGGACGTCCCGGCCCCGGGATCGATCATGGCGCTCGAGCGTCGCACGTTCGCGACGGATCCGAGCCGCGTTGCAGCTGCAGCAACGGCGTTTGCTCAGGGTCTTGATTCCGCCCGTGTGGCGGCTGCGCTGAAGCACTTCCCCGGGATTGGCCGAGCGACACGCAACACCGATCGCACCGCTGTCGCCCTGCCCGCCACCCTCGCGGAGCTGAGGCGCACCGATCTGCTCCCGTTTCGCAGAGCGATCGCAGCGGGAGCCCCGCTGGTGATGATCTCGAATGCCACCTACCCGGCGCTCGACGAGAAGCCTGCGGTGTGGTCGCCGCGGATCCAGGCGCTCCTGCGGAGCACGCTGGGCTTCAAGGGTGTCACGATCACCGACTCGCTCGACGGTGCGGCGGCGAGCAGGGGCCGCACGATCGACGGCGTCGCAAGCCTCGCTGCTCAGGCGGGGATCGATCTCCTCCTTCTGACGGGCGGCGAGGCTTCGAGCGACGGTGCGTACGAGAGCGTCGTGCGCGCGGCCGAGAATGGAAAGATCCCGGTTGCTGCCTTGCGTCGAAGCTACGTACGGATCACGGCTCTCAAAAAGGTGGTCGGCTGAGAGCACGAGTACGGCGCGAACGAGATACCCTCCGTCCACATCCTCAGGAGGCAAACATGACTGAGCTCGCATCGGCACCCGGAGCGCGCGCGCCGGAAACCACTGACACTGCAATCACGCCTATCCACCACTGGGTTGGAGGCCGGGGCGTCGCAGGAACCTCGGGCCGCACGAGCCCCGTGTTCAACCCGGCGACGGGACGGCAGAGCGGCGCCGTCGACCTCGCATCGGTCGACGAGGTCGGTCAGGCCGTTGCCGTTGCGCGGGAGACATTCGTATCGTGGCGCAACGTCTCCCTGGCCAAGCGCGCGGAGCTGATGTTCAACATCCGTGAGCTCGTCCACACGCACAAGCAGGACATCGCAAAGCTGCTCGTCGCCGAGCACGGCAAAGTCCTCTCGGACGCGATGGGCGAGGTGACACGCGGCCTCGAGGTGATCGAGTTTGCGTGCGGGATCCCGACTCTGCTCAAGGGAGAATTCTCGGAACAGGCTTCGACGGGCGTCGATGTCTATTCGATCCGCCAGCCGGTTGGCGTTGTCGCCGGGATCACGCCGTTCAACTTCCCGGCGATGGTTCCGATGTGGATGTGGGCGCCCGCGATCGCGTGCGGCAACACCTTCGTCTTGAAACCCTCGGAGAAGGACCCGTCCGCATCCGTGTTCACGGCGGAGCTCCTCAAGGAGGCCGGTCTGCCGGACGGCGTCTTCAACGTCGTCCACGGCGACAAGGTCGCAGTCGACGCGCTGCTCGAGCATCCCGACATCGCGGCCCTGAGCTTTGTCGGGTCGACGCCGATCGCGCGCTACATCTACGAGACGGGTACGAAGCACGGCAAGCGGGTGCAGGCCCTCGGCGGAGCCAAGAACCACATGATCGTGCTCCCCGACGCCGACATCGAGATGGCCGCAGATGCTGCTGTCAGCGCCGCCTACGGCTCGGCAGGGGAACGATGCATGGCCGTGTCGGTCGTCGTTGCGGTCGGCGACGCGGGCGACCCGCTCGTTGCAGCGATCAAAGACAGGCTCCCGAAGATCACCGTTGGCGACGGGATGGACCCCGCCTCCGAGATGGGGCCGCTCGTCACTCAGGCGCATCGTGACAAGGTCGCCTCTTACCTCGACTCGGGTGCGCAGCAGGGTGCGAGCGTGCTCGCAGACGGACGCGAGACGGCCCCCGAGGGTGACGGGTTCTTCCTCGGCGTCTCGCTCCTCGACAACGTCACCACCGAGATGGACGCCTATCGCGACGAGATCTTCGGCCCGGTGCTCGGCGTCATGCGGGTCGACACCTACGACGAGGCGCTGAAGCTGATCAACGACAACCCGTACGGGAACGGAACGGCGATCTTCACGCGTGACGGTGGCGTCGCCCGCCAGTTCCAGTTCGACGTCGAGGCCGGCATGGTCGGGATCAACGTCCCGATTCCCGTCCCGGTTGCCTACAACTCCTTCGGCGGCTGGAACAACAGTCTCTTCGGCGACAGCCACATCTATGGCCCCGAGGGAATCCACTTCTACACCCGTGGCAAAGTCGTTACGAGCCGCTGGCCCGACCCTGCGACAAGCAAGGTCGACCTCGGCTTCCCGCAGACGCGCTGAGGTCGGTGCTGCTCGGGCGCGGGTGGGCGCTCGAGCACCCTCAGGTCGAAGCGCTGTCTCCCGGGTGCTGTCTCCCGGGTGCTGTCTCACGAGTGCTGTCTCCCAGGGGAGACAGCACCCGTGTCCACTCTCGAACATGTTGTCCACAGTGGCGACATCAACGCCCCCGGTGCGATACGCTGAACGGATGTCGCACGCCCCGCGAGCCTGGCCGGAGAGCAAGCTTCACCTCGTCACGACGAAGGGGAACGGCGGCTGCAGATTGTTCCTCGACATCACCGATCGCGAGGTGATCCTCGATCTCCTGAACGACGTCGTCAAGCGGTTCGACTGGGAGCTCTTCGCGTGGAGCCTGCTCGGAAACCACCTCCACCTCGTCGTCCGCGCCGAGCCCGAGCACCTCGCACGCGGGATGCAACGGATGAAGTTCCTCTACGCAGCCCACTTCCACCGACGCCACCATACGAGCGGCCACCTCTTCAAGCGTCCCTACGACTCGCGACCGATCCACACGACCGAGCACCTCCACCGAGCCTGCGGCTACACCCTCCGCAATGCCACCAAGCACGGCTTCGTCGATCGCGCCGAAGACTGGGAATGGAGCTCCTTCCGCACGGTCGCCGGCCTCGATCCGCCGCCGCGCCCACACCTTGGGTGCGCGCACTTCCTCCGCCTCCTCGGGCTCGAACCCTCCACCGACAACGCCCCCATCCTCCGGGCCTACGTCAGAGAGACAACGGGGGAAACAGCGATGATCGCAGCGTGATGATCCTTGTCGAAGGCTTCGACCCTGATGCGAAGGCACTCGCCCGCCTCCTTGCCTCCGAAGGGAACAGGGTCCGTCTCGCAGGTCCCACTGACGAGCCGTCAGACGCCGCCGACCTGAGAGCCAGAGGAATCCAGGTCGAGCCGCATGCCGACCTCGACACCGACCCCGGCTCCGCCGAGATCGCCTACCTCGACGTCTGGACTCCGGCAGTCGCCCCGCGCGTGCAGAGGCTCAAAACACAGGGAACAACCATCTCGTGCCTCGGCGACCTCCTGCTCGAACGCTGGCCTGGCCCAACGCTCGGCATCACCGGCACGGCCGGCAAGACGACGACCACCGCTCTGACCGCGTCGATCCTGCAAGCAGACGGCCGCCCGACAGCCATCAGCCAGGGTGCAAGAGCCGGAAACCTCTGGCCGACCGCCGATCTCCTCGAGCGCCTCGAAACAGCAACCCCAGACATCCTTCTCATCCTCGAGCTGACAAGCTCGCATCTCGCCTTCATGCATCGCAGCCCGACGATCGCGGCCGTGATCTCGTTCTGGCCCGACCACCTCGAGCTCCACGGCGACTTCGCCGCCTACCGCGCCGCCAAGGAGACGATCGTCCGCCACCAGCGCCCCGGCGGCAGCGACATCGTCGTCGTCAACGCCGACGACGCCAGCGCCGGGTTCGCCGAATGCACGCCAGCGCAACTCCACGAGTTCTCGCTGACGCATCCCGTAGCGAACGGCGCCTACACCACTGCCGACGGCGATCTCTGCCTGGCCAACAGGAACGGCGTGACCCGCAACCTTGGTGCTGTCCCCGCCACCGCGCATCCCGCGAACACCGTCGCGGCTACCGCGATTGCGGCGGCGGCCGGCGCCAACGAGTGTGCCATCGCGCAAGGCATTCATCGTCACGTGCAGCTCCCGTGGCGTGCGCAGCCGCGGGGACTCGTCCGCGGCGTCCCCGTGATCGACGATGGCATGGCCGCGACGCCTGCAAAGACCCGTGCGACGCTCGCCACCTACCCGGAGCGAAGCGTCGTTCTCGTCGCGGGAGGCAGAAACGATGCAGGAGGCGGCCGCGTCCATGCCACTCCGGAGGAACACGCGCTCCTCGACCGTGCCTGCGACGAGATCGCTCGCACCGCGCAGCTCGTCGTCCTCTTCGGAAACGCCGGCCACCGCCTCGCCGAGCCACTCCGAACCCGTCGCGTCGATACCCGCACGGCCGACGATCTCGAGTCGGCGCTCTCGATCGCGGCACAGCACCTGAGGGGCGCCCACGCGCTCGTGTTCTCCCCGATGTTCCCGCTCAGCCTCGAGGAGCGCGCTTCAGTCGAGGGAATCGTCTCGGGGCTCTCCGCCGCTCCCGCAGAGTCCCTCGAATGAGGGGTACTCCGACCCATTGAGCCACAGGCGTAGACGATCACCATCCATCTCCAGAGACCGAGAACGAAGCGAAAGCCCGCCCACTCGTCACCTTCGAGTTCCGTGCCGAGCCGTGGAAACTGCTGGAGCGACCGCAGGGAGCGCCTGATGCGATCGTTCGTGTTGGGCGGCAGCGAGTGCGTGACGCACAGGCGCGCGAGATCGTCGGCCGCCGCACGGCTGACACCCACACGCACCACGGCTAGTGCGTCGTCTGGGGAATGCGGTGCTGTTCGGGCGAGCGAAAACCGAGCAGCGCGAGGACGCAGGGAGCCTCGATACATGGCTGTACCCGGGCGACCGAGGACGAAGCGATGCGAAGCGTTTGCAGCCGGCCGAGCGGTGCCGCATTCCCCGGACGGTGCACTAGAGGTCGGCGAGTGGGATCGTGTCGCCCGCGCGAGCCTGTTCGCGACCGAGCTGTGCACGCTCGAGGGCGCCGGGGATGCCGTTCAGGAGGTCGACCATACTGCGGCTGTCGATGTCTGCCTCGTCGATCGCGCGGGAGAGAAGCGAACGGGCGAGCGTTCCTTCCTGGGTGTACGCCTGTTCGGCCAACCGGCTCAGCTTTGCGGCGTGCTCGGGAGTGAGCGTGACGTCGAGGCGCGAGCTGCCTTGATCGAGGGCCATCGCGATGAAAGGTTAGCACGCTTTGGCACGTTGCGTGTAGGGGAAAGGAGGAAATCGGTTGGCTCGACCCCCGGCGCCACCGGCGTCGACGCGTGCCTGACCCGTCGTGACCGAGCAGTCGAGGTGAGTGGCGATCTGGCGTAGGCCGGAGGCGCTGGGCGAGCCTTCACGAAACCAGCATGGAGATGCTGCGGACGATCGAGGGTGGAACGAAGAAGACCTGACTGTGATCTACGGCGATCCTGTCCGATTCGCCCATCTTTCCTGCGAGGCCGCCTCTCGCCACAATCGAATGCGTGGATCCCGGCCAACCTTGACTCCGGCCGAACCTCCGCTAGACTGAAAAGGGGAAATTCCACAATTCGTACTCCCATCGAGTCACGAGGAAACCATGAGCAGCTCGGTCGTTCGCGGTAAGGGCCAGATCACGATCCCGTCCGAGATCCGGAAGGCCGCCCATCTGGAAGAGGGCGATCCGGTGGAGATCGAGATTGTCGAAGAGGGGATTCTGCTGCGTCCACAGAAGGTGATCGATGCGACACAGGCGTGGTTCTGGCAGCCAGGGTGGCAGGCCGGTGAGCGCGAGGCGGCAGCCGATCTGGCCGTCGGCCGGAGCCGTGTTTCCGAATCGTCGGAAGCGTTTCTCTCGTCGCTGGAAGAGTAGATCTGCCCACCTTCGAGCGACTCCGGCGGTTCGACCGCGACTTCGCGGCGCTGTCGAGCGCTCAGAAGGAGGCGTTCAGATCGGCGGTGCAGAAGTTCGTTGCTGATCTCGAGCGGGGTCAGGGATTTCGGCAGGGGTTGCGCGTGAAGGGGATCCGCGCCGCCGCCGGGATGTTCGAGCTGACGTGGGCGGACGATGGGCGTGCGACGTTCTCGTACGGCGAGTCGCTCCGCGACGGCGAGCCACACAT
>JAJAZN010000155.1 GCA_026785685.1 Thermoleophilia bacterium | reverse complement strand
GTGGGAGGTGTTGCCGACCTGCTCGGGACGACCACGAAGTACTCTTGCCCGATGGAGATTCGCGCCGACATCGTCCGGTTGACGCTGGCCGAGACGTTCACCATCGCGCGGGAGTCGACTGACTGGGACGACGTCGTCCAGGTCGAGCTCAGCTACGGCGGCCACGTCGGCCGGGGCGAGGCAGCACCGATAGAGCGATATGAAGAGACACCAGCTTCGGCGCTCGCCTTCATCGAGGAGCACGGCGCCCTCGTCGGTGACGATCCGTTCGCGCTCGAGCGGATCGGCATGCGGTTGGCGGAGATCCCGGGCGAGCAGGCGGCCAAGGCCGCTCTCGACAGCGCGCTCCACGATCTCCAGGGCAAGCTACTCGGCGTTCCGGTCTGGAAGCTGCTCGGTCTCCCTCGGATCGGACCGCCGACATCATGGACGATTTGGCTCGGTGACCCCGACGACATGGCACGCCGAACGGAGAAGGTGGAAGGCCGCTTCAAACGCCTCAAGCTCAAGCTCGGGGGCGGAGACGGTTTCGACGTGGAGCGTGTGCGCGCCGTCCGCTCGCGCACGAATCTGCCACTGCAGGTCGACGTCAACGAGTGGTGGTCGCTCGCCGAAGCGATCGACGCGACCCCCCAGCTCGGGGAGCTCGGTGGCGCCTATGTCGAGCAGCCGCTGCCTGCGGGCGACGCCGGGGGGGAGGAACTGAAGGATCGCTCGCCGATCCCGATCTACGTCGACGAGGACTGCCACACGCTCGCCGATGTCGCGCGGTGTGGCGAGGTCGCGCACGGGATCAACATCAAGCTCGCGAAGTCGGGTGGCATCCGCGAGGGAGTCAGGATGGCGCACGCTGCGCGCGCCCTCGGGCTCGGTGTGATGCTCGGCTGCATGGTCGAGTCGGGGATCGGGATCGCGGCCGGCTGCGTTGTCGCGCCGCTGTGTGATCACGTCGATCTCGACGGAAACCTTCTCCTTGCGGAGGATCCGTGTCCGGGAGTGACATTCATCGACGGTGTGCAGGTGCCGTCGGAGGGGCCGGGCCTCGGTGTCGGATAGCTCCCCGAGACGGCTGCTGATCCTCGCGGAGGGCTTCTCGGGCGATCCGCACTGGGCGAAGACGATGAACGGTGTGCTCCGCTACGGCGCGGACGACGTCGTCGCCATCCTCGACTCGACCCGGGTGGGTGAGCGAGAACGGGATGTGCCGATCGTCGGCGATGTCGAGTCCGCGCTAGCGTTCTCGCCAGACGCGGCGCTCGTCGGTGTCGCGACCGTCGGTGGCCGGTTTCCGCCCGCCTGGAGGGATCTCCTCCGCAAATGTGTCGGCCACGGGATCGGGATCGACAACGGTCTCCACGAGTTCATCGAGGACGACCCCGAACTCACGCGGCTCGCAGCGGCGTCCGGGGCGATCCTCCGCGACCTGCGTCGCCCGCCGGCCGATCTGGAGGTCGCAACCGGGGCAAACCTCGATGTGCCCGGTGACATCGTGCTCACCGTCGGATCGGATTGCGCAATCGGGAAGATGACCGTCTCGCTCGAGCTCGCGCGAGAAGCGGAGGCGCGCGGTGTATTCGCACGATTCGTCCCGACCGGCCAGACGGGCATCGCGATTGCCGGATGGGGCATCTCCGTGGATGCCGTGGTTGCCGATTTCATCGCCGGCGCGGCTGAGCGTCTCGTCGTCGAGGGTGGTCGACGTGGGGGAGATCTCCTCTTCGTGGAAGGGCAGGGGTCGCTCTCCCACCCCGGGTACTCGGGCGTGACGCTGGGCCTCATTCACGGCTCGGCGCCGCACGCATTCGTCCTCTGTCACATGGCGGGCGCGATCGAGATCGACGGCTATCCGGGCCACCCGCTCCTCCCGCTTGCCGAGCTCGTCGAACTGCACGAGCGCATCTCACTTCCGTGCCGACGCGCCGCGGTTGCGTGCATCGCCCTGAACACCCGCAATCTCGACAACGGAGCGGCGCTAGCGGCGATCGCCGCCGCCGAGGCGGAAACGGGTCTCATCGCCGACGATCCGGTCAGGTTCGGCTCCGGGAGGCTGCTCGACGCGTTGCTCGCGCACCTCGCCCGTCGCTAGAGAATCAATCATCTAAAATCCCCGTCCGCGCCGAGGACAGGTGCGACAGACGGCGAATCGGAGACTTCGGTGCGAAGAACTGTGGCAGTGGTCGTGGCAGCGGCGAGTCTCGCAGTGGCGGGAGCTGCGCCCGCGGCCGACGTCGGGGCCAATGACGACACCGGAAAGTGGGCCTCCGACTCGGGCACGGTGTTCTTCGCACAGATGGCGGGGCTGAAGCTCAAGCAGTCGGTCATGACGACCCGCTGGATTCCGAGTGAGCCGCTCGTGATTCAGGATGAGGACGCCCTCGATCGTGCGATCCCCGAGGCGGAACGGGCCGGCCTTCGCGTCGTGCTCGCCGTCTACCCGTATCCGCCCCGTGACGTCGAGGACGGGATCGCTTACCCGGCCGGGTTCGCTACGTGGCTGACGGCGATCGCGCAGCGCTACCCGACCGTCAAGCAGTTCGTCGTCATGAACGAGCCAAATCAGCCGGCCTTCCTTCGCCCGCAGTTCCGGGCGAATGGCAAGAACTCCTCTGCCGCGGTCGCCGGTGCCTTCCTCGCGGCCGGGTACGACGCGCTCAAGACCGTCGACCCGACGATCCGTGTGATCGGCCTCGGGCTCTCGCCACGCGGCAACGATCTTCCGACGGCTCCGAACAACGTCTCTACCTCACCCGTGCGGTTCCTCGCAGCACTCGGCGCCTGGTATCGCAGGAGTGGTCGGATCGAGCCGCTCATGGACGGTCTCAGCTTCCATCCGTATCCGGCCAGGGCCACCGACGGGCTCGACCGTGGCTACAGCTGGCCGAACGCCGGATTCATCGACCTGGGCCGGATCAAGCAGACCGTCTGGGACGCCTTCCGCGACACGGCCCAGCCGACGACCGTGAACGGTCTGCGGCTCTACCTCGACGAGGTCGGCTGGCAGGTCGACACCGAGGGACTGCTCGGCTACTCGGGCGTCGAGAACGTTTCCGTCACGGACGAAGGATCTCAGGCCTCGATCTACGGGGCGCTCGTGCGTGACGTCGCCTGTGACCAGCACGTCGCCGAGCTGAATTTCTTCGGCTTCTACGACAACATCGAACGCGACGGCTTCCAGTCGGCACTCCATCGCGTCGACGGTACGCCGCGCGCCTCGGCCGCCGCGGTGCAGTCGGCGATCACGGACACGGAGCCGGGCTGCACCGCCCCGACGCGCGCGTGGTACCCGGCCAAGCGGGTGATCGGTGCAGAGACGCCCACCTGGCGGATCGAAGGTCGTCGGATGATTCAGGTCGCCGCTTCCGCAGCTGAGGGCGCTGACGCGGTCGCCTGCCTCCTTTCCGGCAGCCTCGGTGGCATCGCAGCCACCACCGAGATGGTGAGTCGGACTGCGAAGAGCCCCGGGTGTCTGGGCGGCAAGATCGTCCCGGGGCGGCCGGCGACGTTCGTGTTCCGGCGCGAGGGAAGGCTGGCGCCCGTGACGGTGGCGCTCCGGCTCGTCGCCGAGACGAGTTCGCTCCGGTCGCGGACGTTCTCACGTCAAGTGAGATAGATTTCCGCCAGCCCTTGACAGCGAACACGTGTTCGTGCATGATGACGAACATATGTTCGGGCGAATCATTCTCGTTTCTCTCGTCGCCGTCGCGATGTGGGCGCTCCTGGCTCGCGATTCGGATGCCGGCGGGTCGGCCCGGTCGTATCGGGTGGAGGCAGGCGACACCCTCTGGTCGATCGCTGCGTCTTCCTACCGCGGCGATCCGCGCGAGGGAGTCTGGAAGCTCCGAGATGCGAATCACCTCGACGGGTCGACGATCGCGCCGGGTCAAGTTCTGCGTCTCCCGTAGCCCGTTGGGGGCGGTAGTAACGTCCTCGCTAGACTGCTGACCCGTGGATCTGGACGTCGTGTTCCTCGGGACGTCGGGTTCGGCTCCCACCGCCAAGCGCGCCACCGCGGCGACGCTGATCAGGCGCGGCGGTGACCGCCTGCTTTTCGACTGCGGGGAGGGCACTCAGCGGCAGCTACTTCGCTCGGATGTCGGGCTGGTCGATCTGGAGGAGATCTTCCTCACGCACTTACACGCCGATCACTACCTCGGCCTGCCCGGGATGCTCAAGACGTTCGCCCTTCGTGGTCGCGAGGTGCCGCTCACCCTGTACGGACCGAGCGGGCTCCGAGACCTGCTCGCGGCGCTCCGACGCGTCTTCGGCAACCTCACCTACCCGATCGAGGCGGTCGAGATCGGACCGGGAGACGTGCTCACACACAGCGACTACGAGATCCGCGCCTTCGCCGTCGACCATCGAACGCAGGCCGTCGGGTACCTGCTCGCCGAGGCGATTCGGCCCGGGCGGATCGACGTCGCAACGGCGGACGCACTCGGCGTGCCGCCCGGGCGGGAGCGCGGCGCCCTCCAGGGCGGTCACCCCGTGACGCTCGAAACCGGTGAGACAATCCATCCCAACCAGGTGCTCGGAGTGGAGCGCCCTGCACGCCTGCTCGCGCTCACAGGCGACACGGCTCCGTGTGCGACCGTCGTTTCGGCTGCCGAGGGTGCCGATCTCCTCGTGCACGAGGCGACGTTCTGCGCGGACGAGTTCCAACGAGCAAAGGAGACCGGCCACTCGACGGCGGGGCAGGCAGCACTCGTAGCACGGGAGGCGGGCGTCAAGATGCTGGCACTCACTCACGTCTCGAGCCGGTACTTCGGGCGCGAGGCCGGTGACGAGGCGCGGCAG
>JAJAZN010000154.1 GCA_026785685.1 Thermoleophilia bacterium | reverse complement strand
CGGCAAGTGCCCGCTCGAGCGCCTGGAGCCGCTCGTGGGCGGAGCGAGAACGCTCGGCGCCATCGTCACGCTCCGATGCAGCAGCACGCGCCGCCGCCGCGAGATCGTTGGCTCGCTGCTCGAGCTCGCGCGGCGACAGGCCCTCTCGCTTCGCGATGCTCCGCGCCTCCGCGAGATCGGTCTCGAGGGCCTTTCGAAGCGAGGCCGCGGACTCGTGGCGGAGACCGAGGCGCTCGCGCGCGGCGCCGAGCACAACGAGCCGGCCGTTTGCCCCCTCTTGTCCACCCGTCGCGTCGGCGAGGCTTGCCTCTACCCGTCCGCGCTCAGAGCGCAAGCCTGCAACCGTTTCCTCGGCCGCTGCCGCAAGCCGCCGCTCGTATGCGGCGACGCGTGAGTGGGCAAGGCGCGCACGCTCCGCGGCCTGGCCGTGCGCTTCTGCAGCATCACGCGCGGCGGTTGCCGCGGAGCGCGCAGCATCCTCGAGGACGCGTACAGACTCGTCGCTTCGGTCGGCGACAGCCTGCTCTGCCTCGGCGAGATCGGCCCGGAGGCGTTCCTCGAGCCCTCCAGCAGATTCGTGACGCAACGCGAGCCGCTCACGTGCGCCCTGAAGTCGATACAACGCTCCCAGTGCAGCCTCGCGCCCACCGGCCGCGTCTGACAGCTCGTCCTCTGCCTGCCGTCGTTCTTCGAGCAACGCCGTGAGCCGCTCCTGGGCACCCCGCCGCGCTATCGCGACCGCCTCGCGGCGCGACTCGGCGTCGGCGTGCCTCTCTGCGACGGCTTCGAGATCGAGCTGCGCGATCCGCGCTCGCAAGGCGGCGATTTCGACGACGAGCTTCTCGGCGCGCTCGGATGCCGTTGCCTGGAGGGCGAGCGGGCGAAGGCGCTTCTTCACTTCTTCCTCGACGTCCCGGGCGCGCTCGACCTGGATCCCGACCCGCGCGAGCTTGAGCTCCGCGCGGTGCTTGCGGCGCTTGAACTTGCCGAGTCCGGCGGCCTCTTCGACGAGGTGGCGCCTATCTTCCGGCTTCGATGCGAGAACGGCATCGACCTTGCCCTGCGAAACGATCGAGTGCATCGATCCGCCGAGGCCCACGTCGGCGAGGAGCTCGACGAGATCCGTGCGGCGGACGGCGGCCCTGTTAACGAGGTACTGCCCCTCCCCACCCCGGACGAGCCGCCGGGTGATCGAGATCTGGTTGAAGTCGACCTCCTCCCCGAATCCGCCGTCCTCGTTGTCGAAGACGAGCTCGACCTCGCAGTGGTCGGCTGCCGGCCGCGTCGCCGAACCGCCGAACAGGACGTCATCAGGCTTCTCGGCGCGCATCTCGGACGGCGTCAGCGATCCGGCCGCCCAGACGATCGCGTCGGCGACGTTCGACTTACCCGATCCGTTCGGGCCGACGACGACGGCGACCCCTGGCTCGAGCGTCAGCTCGAGCGTGTCCACGAACGACTTGAAGCCGCGAATCTTGATCGATTGGAGGTGCACGGGTGAACAACGCTAACGAGGCGCACGGACGGCGTTGGCACCCGCGGCCCGGCAACGAGTGCGGCCACTACTGTCCTAGCATGATCTCCTCTCCCTGGTTCCTCCTCCTCGTCGGTGCGATCGGCGCGAGCACGATGATGATCGGCGTCTGGCTCGTGTCGATCCGGATCTCGAACGCAAGCTATGTCGACGTCGCCTGGGCCTTCGGCATCGCGGGCACGGCGGTGGCTTATGCCCTCCTCGCCGAGGGCTCCACGCTCCATCGGGTCGCCGTCGCGGGTCTCGGAACGATCTGGGGCGTGCGGCTCGGTACGTATCTCCTCGCCCGTCTCGCGGGCAAGGAAGAGGACGGCCGCTACCAGGAGGAGGTTTCGGTGTTCGTCCCGCTACCGCCGAGGCGGAAGGCCGACGCGTGATCGCGGATCGTATCGTCGCGAAGGGGATCCTCCCCGATCCGCTCCTGCGCACAGCGATTGCGCAGAGCTGCCGCCTCCGGCTCCGCCGCGAGCGTCTCCGTGGCCTGGACGCCTTCGAACAGACGGTCACGGCGATGTCGACCGGCCCGATCGCGATCGACACGGCTGCGGCGAACGACCAGCACTACGAGTTGCCCGCCCAGTTCTTCGGGCTCGCGCTCGGGCCGCGACGAAAGTACTCGGGGTGTCTCTGGCCGGAGGGAGTCGAGACGCTCGCGGATGCCGAGGAGACGATGCTCGCGCTCACGTGCTCTCGCGCCGGGATCGTCGACGGCATGGAGATCCTCGACCTCGGCTGTGGCTGGGGCTCACTCTCGGGGTGGATCGCCGAGCGGTATCCGAGCTGCCGCGTGCTCGCCGTGTCGAACTCGCAGCCGCAGAAGGAGTACATCGACGGCCTCGGCCACGCGAACGTCGAAGTCGTCACGGCCGACATCAACAGCTTCGAGACGGATCGCCGCTTTGACCGCGTCGTCTCGGTCGAGATGTTCGAGCACATGCGCAACTGGCAGGCTCTCCTGCACAAGGTCAGGGGTGTGCTGGCAGATGACGGCAAGCTCTTCGTGCACGTCTTCGCACACGTGCGCTACGCGTACGCGTTCGACCAGTCGTGGATGGGCCGCCGCTTCTTTACCGGCGGCATCATGCCGTCAGACGGCCTGATGCTCCGATTCACGGAGGATCTCGTCGTTTCCGAACACTGGCGGGTCAACGGTTCGCACTACGCGAGGACGGCCGAGGCATGGCTCGAAAACCTCGATGCGTCGCGACCCGAGGCACGTGCGATCCTGGGCTCGGAGCGCGCCCTGCACGAATGGCGCGCGTTCTTCCTCGCGTGCGCCGAGCTCTTCGCGTTCGCGGGAGGCAACGAATGGGTCGTCAGCCACTACCTGCTCGAGCCGCGCTAGCTCGCTATCCGGCGGGCTCCATGTAGCTCGACGAACGTCAACCCTGGCGACCGGCTGAAGCCGGCCACCGGATCGGTTGGCCCGCGGGCGGGCCTCTTCAGGATCGCGCGAAGCGCGCAGAAGGCATCAGGCGTTGAGGGCCGCAGTATGCGGCAGGTCCGTTCAGGATCAGGCGAAGCCTGCAGAAAGCATCAGGCGCTGAGGGCCGCGGTACGCTCTTCCACGG
>JAJAZN010000153.1 GCA_026785685.1 Thermoleophilia bacterium | reverse complement strand
GGCTACGTGAGCAACGGGTGGCTCTATCTTGGGTCAGGGAACTTGTCGCGACGGGGGATCCTTACGTCTGTTGCGTTGCACACCCTGAGGCAGTGAAACGGGGCGCTCGTTGCACTTCGGTTGGCAGGAGCTGAAGCGGCGATCTAGGCCTGCCCCGCGGTGTGGGCGGAGCGGCCCAGGTCGCCGAGCGGCGGACGCTCAGGGCGGTTCGGCTGCGGTTGTTACCGGTGGCCGGGTTTGCCGGTTCGGCGAGCCGCGGGTGTAAACCACGAGCCTCGAAGTAACCCGACCCCAGATAGGGCGAAACCCACGGTTGCAGCCGTGGGCTTCGTGTCACGAGTGCCGAGGACGATCTTGAAAAACGGCCGCCTCGATACTGCCTGCAGTGGCGTGTGCCAGCCTGCCACGATCGTCGCTCGAATGCATCTGGGCCCCGTCCGTTCGTGACGGCAGGCTACGTGCCGGGCTCGGGCTCGGAGGCATTCAAGCCGGCGGTGATGCCGCGGAGTTGCGTGTATGCGTCGATGGGGAACGAGGCGTGCGTCTTGGTGGTGCATCACGTACGCGAGCGGAAGACCGGCCCACAGATCCCGGTGACGGTGCTGTGGTGTCGGACGCATCGCCGTGCCTTCACGCTCTACCCGATCGGGCACGTTCCCTACGGACGGCGCGCCATCGCGCCGGTCGGGCTCGACGGCGAGGTGGTGTTCTCCACGGAGCGTGAGCCGCGTGAGCCGCGTGAGCCGCCAGAGCCGCCAGAGGCTCCTGGCAAGCGACTGCCGGCGTGGCGCATGACGCTGTTCGAGTCGGCGTTCGCGGCGATTCACGAGCAGACGGTCAAGCTGACCGATCCGAGATGGTGGGCCACCGAGGCTGCGGAGCAGCTCGCTCGAGGCGCCGCGATCGTGGGCGTGCATCCGGATCTGTCGGTGCCGGAGGCGGATGCGATCGCATTCCGTCTCGAGATCCCGCGGCTCGTGCTCCGGCAGGCGGCGGATGCTTACGAGCGCGGTCGCGGCCGGGCCGCTCGGGGCCGCGTGATCGTCGACGTGCTCGGGCAGCTCGGCGACCGCTGCCTACTCGATCGCCTGCTCGCGGCCGGCGCTTGCGCGGGGTGCTGGGGTGCCGTGACGCGGTGGGATGCGGCGAGCTCGGGCGCCCGCGGTCGGGTGTTCCCGGGTCGCGGCGCACCGGCCGGGTAGCCGACGACCGCCGGTTGCGGCTCTACGAATTCCCCGTCGTGCATCGATGGCCCGGGGCTGCGCAGATCGCGCTCGTCGAGACGAGGACCACCGATGGCCAAGAAAACCAAGCTGCGCACGCCGCTCGTGCTCTCCCCCGAGGCGCTGTTTCGCTACCAGATCGTCTCGGCGGTGAAGGCGCGCGAGCTCTCTGGCCAGGGCATGGATGCCGCCGTGCGCGAGGTCGCTGCGCAGCACCATCTGACGATCGACGGCGCGCAGAAGACGACCGCGGTCCGCTCGATCTACCGCTGGCTCGCGGACCTCGACCGCGACGGGGCGAGCGGCATCGAGACCGCGCAGCCCGAGCGCGCGATCTCGCTGACGTTACCCGGGCCGCTGCTCGACTTTCTCGCGAAGGAGAAGGGCGAGGATCGCTACGCCTCGGTCCCCGAGCTCATCCGCCGCGCCCGCGAGCTCGGCGTGATCGGCCCGCTCGAGCGCGCCGATCGCACCTCGGTCTGGCGCGCGTGCGTTCGGCTGGGCCTGCCGCTGCGCCGCGTGCCGACCAAGCACGAAGCCGACAAGCGCCGGTTCGCCTATCCGCATCGCATGATGATGATGCTCTCCGACGGCAAGCACTTCCGCGCCGGCGCGCGGCGCCGAAAGCGCGTGGCCATGTTCTTCCTCGACGACGCCACCCGGTTCGCGCTCGGTGTCGTCGTCGGCACGGCCGAGAGCGCGGAGCTGTTTCTGCGCGGGCTGCACGGCGTCCTGGGCCGCTTCGGCTTCATGGACATGTGTCCGTACGCTGCAGCACATGTGGCCGGCTTCGCCCGCTCGCCGGGCAACGCGATACCCTGCCCGACTTTTCGCAGGGGTCGTCCGAAGCGGCGACGCTGCCTGCGCGCTACGCCGAGTTCGCGGAGTCGCGTCGAGCTTTCCAGTGGACCGGAAGCAGCGCCGGCATGTCGACCAGGCGAATGTCTCGGGTCAGGATCGGCAGCACCTCGGCGAGGTACTCGAGGGGATTGATGCCGAGAAGACGACAGCTTCCGAGGATGGTGAAGGCGATCGCGGCGCGCTCCCCACCATCGTCACTTCCCGCGAAGAGAAAATTTTTCCGTGCGATCGCGCAGCGGACGTGGAGTCGCTCGGCCGGGCCGTTGTCGATTGGGATCACTCCATCGGTGAGGAAGCGGCCGAGCGCGACGTGGTGATTCAGCATGTAACGAATGGCGGCGCCGAGCTTCGATGAAGGCAGCACGGCCGGTTGGTGAGCCCGACACCACGCCACCAGCTCGTCGAAGACGGGCTTGGTCCCCGCGATTCGCACGGCGAGGACCTGCTCGGGTATCAGCGGCGGATCGTGCTCGCGGATCTCTTCCTCGATCTTGTAGATCTTCTTGTATGCGGCGAGTGGAAGCGCTGCGCGTTGATCGCCGGCGTCGAGCGCTTTGGTGAAGTAGCGCCGCGAATGCATGTTGCAGCAGCACTCGATCAGATCGGAACGCTCAAAGCTCTCGTCGAAGATGCCTGCAGCATCGGCGACGACGTAACCCGTTCGTCGCGCGAGCACGTCCTGGGGCCCGAGCTCGCCCGGACGTTGCCCGAGCTTCTTTCCCGTCGAGCAGTACAGGTACGCGGCCGTCGACCCGTAGTCGCACACGCCGACGTAACCCCACAGGGTGCCGAGCCGGGTCTTGCCCTTGAGGTTCCGGTCGAGCACTGGCAGTCCGGTGCCATCCATGTGCATCACCCGCGAGGCGAGGACCTCCTCGAGCGCCACGCGCCAGAGTGGCCGGAGCAGGTCGGTCGCCCACGTGAGCTGATCGATCAACGTCGACACCGGAAGGTCGAGGCCGAGCCGTGCAAGTTGCTCGCACTGCCGGTGAGCCGGCACGCCGTCGGCGAACTTGCTCACGAGGAGATGCGCGACGAGCCGGAGCCCATACATGCCGCCTTCGACGACCTTGTCACCGCGCGGAGCGCATACGATCTGTCCTTCACACGGCAGACACGCGAGCTTCTCGCGGCGATCGACACGCACGATCACCCGCGCGGGCTCGAGATCGATCGTCTGCGTCACGTCGTGGCCGATGCACGTACGTTCGACGCCACAGATCGGGCACCGACGCTCGCCGTCGGGAACCGGGATCGGGTGGTTCACGCGTGGCAGGTGCTCGGGAGGTGGCGTTCGTCGATTCGGTTGTTGCCGCGGCTTGATCGTCTCGTTCGCCTTCTTGGCTCTATCGATCTCGGCGAGCTCGCGCAGCTTCTGATCCGCGGCATCGAGATCCTCCGGCTGCAGGGCTTCGCCGTTGCCGTTCGATCCGGCGCCGCCGGAGATCCCGAGCGCCCCGAGCGCGAGACGGAGCTGGTGGGTCGATACGCCCTCGTTCTTCTTCGTGCTCAGCAAGAGCTTTGCGAGTTGTCGCTGAAGCGTCTCGTTGTCCGCCATCACGCGCCCGACGATCTCGAGCACCTGATCCCGCTCGCGCGTCGCGGGCAACAGCTGCCGGATCACATCGAGGATATTGCCGCTGATGACCTCGCGCGACTCGGACGAGGCTCCGCGTGCAGCGTCGGTGTTGATCGGGCTCGTATCCACGCGCGACCATCTTGATCACTTCGCGATCGTGCGCAAGGGCGGACGATCGTTGTCAGCGATCGTTAGTTCGCGACGACCGCGCGCGTCGGTTCCCACCGGCGCTTCGTCGTGCCGCGATCCAGATCGATCCCCTCGAGCAACATCGCCAACTCGTGCACGTCGATCGCGATGCTCTTTGCAGACTCCGTCATCCGTGCTGGAAACGTGAACGTGCCGCGCTCCAACCTCTTGTGCACGATCGTGAACCCACCGCGCGTCCAGGCGATCAGCTTCACTTGATTCCGTCGGCGGTTCAGGAACACGAACACGTGGCCGGCCAACGGATCGTATCCGAGCGCATGTCTGATCTCGTTACTCAACCCCTCGAATGACCTCCGTAGGTTCATCGGCTGCGTCGCGAAATACACGCGCACCGACCGCGGGATGAGGATCACAACGTCCTCGCCAGCTCGCTGACAATCTCCGCGATCGTTCGCGGCGATGCATTCGCGATCTCGATCGTCACATTGCTCGCCATCCGCACGAGGATCGTCGGGGCCTCTGGCCCCGCGTCGCTCGTAATCACCGCGGGCACGAACTCCAGCTCCACCGCGGGCACGAACTCCAGCTCCACCGGCCTGGCTGGCTCGCTCAAGCGCTTTCGCCACCAGTAGAGTCGGTTCGCGACCAATCCGTTCTCGCGTGCGAACGTCCCCAGCGGTTGCTTGGTTCGTCGCCACGCAGCGAGAACTGTTCGGGCGTCGTCGTCGGTCCACGTCGCATCAGGGTCAGGCATGAATTTCGGCATCCGACGATCGTCGTCGGCGATGCCTCGCCAGTCCGTCGTAAACCCGGGGATCTACACCTGTGTTGCAGCGTACGGACACACGCGCGACGAGCCCAGGTGACAGGAATTCGCCCGCATACCAGTGACCGAGCGAGGGGCCAACGAACGCCACGGCCAAGCTCATCCCCTGGAGCTGGCCGTTCTGCGGGCGATTGCCCAGGACGAGCGCACCGGCGATCGCCAGCGGCAGCGCGGTGCCGACGACCGAGAGCTCGATCGCGAGCGCTGGATTCTTTTCGTCGGACGGGGCGGGATC
>JAJAZN010000152.1 GCA_026785685.1 Thermoleophilia bacterium | reverse complement strand
GTCCACCTCTCGCCGACCTTCCGGACCCTCTGGACGCTTGTCGCTGACGGCAAGATCGGTCATGTTCATTCGGCACGTGGTCTCTACGGTAACGCGGGCGTCGACTGGGCGGCCTGGTACCACACGAGCGGCTCGGGGCCTCTCCCCGAGCTCGGGATCTACAACCTCAAGAGCCTGACGGCTCTGCTCGGCCCCGTCGTCGAGGTGATGGCAGCGGAGGCTCGCGCCGTCTCCCAGCGCGAGATCGGCGGCGTCGCCGTCGAGAACCCGGACTCCGACATCGTCCAGGTGATCCTGCGCCACCGGGGCGGCGCCCTTTCGGTGGTCACGGCGAGCCAGGCGGTGCAGAGCTATCGCCGCACGGCACTCGAGCTCTACGGCACCGACGGTACGGCGAACCTCCTCGGTGACGACTGGGATCCGCGCGGTCTCGACGTCTGGCGTAACGAGACGGGCTGCTGGCAGGGGTACGACGCGGTCGAGCCGACGTGGTCGTGGGCCGACGGCCTCCGCGAGCTCGTCCTCGCGTTACGCGAGGGCCGACCTCCACTCGCCGACCTCGATCACGATCTCCACCTCCTCGATCTGCTCGCCGCGGCCCGACGGTCGGCGGCCGAGCGGGTGGTCGTCGAGGTCGATTCGACCTTCGAGCTCGATCTGCGCTTTGAGGCGCCGGCCGGCGCCCACAAACTGCACGACCACACGCGCTCGAGCGACGAGCAGTAGCCTCTCGTGCGTCAAGGGCACCACCCGATCGCTCGCGGGGTTCTCGCGCTCGCAGCCGCCGTCGCGTTCATCGAGGCCGTCCTGTTCTCCCTCCTCGCGCCTCTCCTGCCCCAGTTCGAGAAGACCCTCGATCTCTCCGGCGCCGGTGTGGGCGTGCTCGTCGCGGCATACGCGATCGGGGCCTTCGCAGCGGCGTTCCCGAGCATCGCCATCGCTAAACGGATCGGCGTCAAGCCGACGGTGATGATCGCATTCTTCGTCCTCGCGGTCGCGACCCTGGGTCTCGGCTTCGCCGAGTCGCTGCCCTCCGTCATCGCCTCGAGGTTCCTCCAGGGGGTCGGCAGCGCACTCGGCCTGACCGGCGCGATCGCCTGGCTGACCGGGGTGACCGACCGGTCGTTGCGCGCGGAGGCGATCGGCACCGCCTTCTCGGCGGCCTTCGCAGGCGCCCTGCTCGGACCCGTGCTCGGGGCGGCAGCAGCCTCGTTAGGCCGTGCCGTCATCTTTACCGCCGTGGCGATCGGCGCCGCCGCGCTCGGCTTGATGACGCTCGGGCTCGATCCCCCGTCCCGGTCGCGAACGGATGAGACGCCGCCGTTCACGCAGATCTTTCGGGACGGAACGGCCCGGGTCGGGATCTGGCTCATCCTCGTCGCGGGGATGTTGCTCGGAGTCGTCGGCGTTCTCGTACCACTCCAGCTCGACGATCTCGGCTGGGGCGCCGTCGCGATCGGAGCGGTCTTCGCAACAGCTGCCGTGATCCAGATGTTCGCGAGCCCGCGCCTCGGTCGGTTCGCTGACTCCCACGGCCGCGTGCTCGTGATCCGGGTTGCGCTCGTCGCGGCGGCGTCAATGCTCGTAGTGCTCGCGATCGACGACTACGTCTGGTTCTACGCCGTGACGGCAGTCGCGGTCGCAATCGCGATCGGCTCGCTGTGGACTCCGTCCCTCGCGTTGCTCGCCGACACCGCCGAGCAGCGAGGCTTCGACCAATCGACCGCCGCCGGGCTGATGAACGTCGCCTGGGCGCCCGGGTTCGCAATCGGCGGAGCGGTCGCCGGGGTCCTCGTGGCGCAGCTCGGCAACACGCTGCCGTGTGTGCTGATGAGCGCGGTGTGTCTCGGGTCGTTGGCGCTGCTTCGCGTCGCCGACGTGGGGTAGGTCGTTCTTCGAGCTCTCACCCGAGCTCGCGCAACGCCTCGTCGCGCGTCCCGCCACCGTGGACGAGAACGCCGACGGCCGCGATCATCTTCGCGGGAGTCGGGTGATCCCACAGGTTGCGGCCGATCGCAACTCCCGCTGCGCCGGCGCGCATCGCCGCCTCGACATCGGCGAGGACACCCCGATCGTCCACGCGTGTCGGGCCGCCGAGGACGACGAGTGGAACCGCAAGTCCGTCGAGCACGTCGGAGAACGCGTCTCCCGTGAAGTGCGTCTTGAGCACGTCCGCGCCGAGCTCGGCACCGATCCGGGCGGCAGCCGCGACGTTCTCGGTTGTGTGCTGGTCAACCGCATCGAAGTCGACGGGTACCGCCTCGAGAAGCACGGGGAGCTGGCGTGCGTGGCACTCCGCCACGATGCGAGCCGTGTCGGCCAGGCTCCGTTCCTCGTCCTTCGAGCCCGGGAAGCACATCGCCTTGACCATGTCCGCTCCGAGCCCGAGGGCTTCGTCGACCGCCGCTCGCGGATCGCCCTCCACCCGGTCGAGGCTGAGCACGAGGCCGCCCCGGTCGATCGCCGCGCCGAAACGGAGCGCGTTCCCGACGGAGGTCAAAACCGCATCGACCCCCGCGGCGACGCCCTCCCGAAGCGTCTTCTCGGGATCTGCCATTCCCCCTGAACGGTCACCCCAGAGGCCGTGGTCGAAGGCCAGCATGACGCTGCGGCCGTCCGCCGCGAAAACGCGGCTCGTTCGTCGTTCGATTCCACCGTGCATCTCTCGCCCTCCGTAGTTGTCTTGTTGGTACCCATAATGGTTATATTGGTATCAATGAGCGATACCGACCCCGCCCCGCCCACCTACAGCCCCTCCCCTCGGCCGAGCTTCGACGGCCCGACGGCGATCACGTATGCGAACGTGACCCGGCACATCTGGGGTGACATCGAGGCGGGCGAGGTGTTCGATTGGATCTACGCCTCCACCGAGAAGATCCACACGCTCGTCTTCGGCCTCGCACCCGGTGGGGCGTTCCGTCACTCGCCCGAGTTCCGCACCGTCTTCGGTGCGGACGAGGTCCTGCACGTGCTCTCGGGGACGATGATCCTTGCGAATCCCGAGACCGGCGAGGTGATTCGCGTGCCCGCCGGCGAGAACGCGTTCTTCCGGGCCGATACGTGGCATCACGTCTTCGCGCACGGCGAGGAGCCTCTGCGCGTCCTCGAGTTCCTCTCACCGCCACCCGCGGCCGGAACGACCGGAGCGTACGCGCGGTCGAAGGAGTATCTGACCGAGTCACGCTACGGCCGGGACGAGCTCTTTGGACGGATCCCCGGGGATCCGGGCGGGACGATGACCCTCACCTGGCTGCGGCCCGACGATGTCGTGTACCGGCTCGAGGGGGATGCCCTGGTGGGCGTGCTCGCAAGTACCGAGCATCTGACGGTCGCGTCCCTTTCCGTCCCCGTCGGCAAGGCTTCTGCCGTCCATGAGCACGGCGGCGACGAGATCCTGTTCGTCCGCAGCGGAACGCTGAGCGTTCGCGCCTGGCACGGCGACCGGGCGTACGTCTTCGAGCTCCACCAGAACGACGCCGTCTACATCCCGCAGGGTGCCTTGCACGAGTACCGCAATTACGGCTTGACGACGGCCGAGGCGATCGTGGGCGTGGCCCCGTCCTACCTGACGGACGTGCCGAACCGACGTCCATGACGCTCGCGGCCGGCGTCGATGTTGGGGGAACGAAGATCGACGCGTGCGTCGCAGACCCACGCACGGGAGAGGTCTTCGCGCGAGAGCGAATCCCCACGCTCCCGGAGCGAGGCGGTCGGGCAGTTCTCGATGACTGTGTCGCCCTCGTCAGGCAACTTGCCGAGTCCTGCGACCTGTCGTCCGTCGGAATCGGCGTCTGCGAGCTGGTCGACGGGCAGGGTCGAGTGACGAGCTCGGTCACGATCGACTGGCTCGGAATCGACGTCGCCGCCAGCTTCGCCGGCGTGGCACCCGCGACGGTCGTCTCCGACGTTCGGGCCGCGGCACTTGCCGAGGCCCGGTTCGGCGCCGGGCAAGATGTTTCGGGCCCCTGGATCTTCGTGACCATCGGCACGGGCATCTCGTACTGTCTCGTCATCGACGGCCGCCCGTTCGAGGGAGCCCGCGGCAACGCGATCGTCGTCGGTGCTCCGCCCGTCGAGCTCGTAGCGAGTGGCCTCGGGCTCGCACGCGCTGGGGGACGCGCCCGGGCGGAGGACGTTCTCGGCGACCCTGAC
>JAJAZN010000151.1 GCA_026785685.1 Thermoleophilia bacterium | reverse complement strand
CCTGATCCTGAAGGGGGCCGCCCGCGGCCCGTCTTATACGGGCCTCGCCACAGGCGTCCCAGAATCACGATGGAAGAGCATATCGCGGTTTCCCTCACTCGGATGTTTGTTGCAGGCTTCGCCTGATCCTGAAGGGGGCCGCCCGCGGCCCGTCCTACATGGCGTCGGGCTGAAGCCTGACGCCGACGTTCGTGTGGTGTGGCGCCTGGACGCTTCAGCCAGGCGCCGGAGCTGCGTACACGGGCGCTGCTATGCCCGTTTCGCGCGTGCGCGAACAACGGCGAGCAGATCACGGACTCGATCCCGGTGAGATTCGGGCATGGCCTCGAGCCGACGCTCGAGCTCCTCGAGCGAGACGATGTCGGCCGACACCGCGGTGATCGCATAGGTGAGATCTCGCTCTCGTCCGGCTGCGAGCTTCGCGAGGACAAGGTCGTGTGCTTCGAGCAGGTGAGCGGTCAGATAGCTGTCCTCGTGCTTGAAGCGCGGTAGGACGATTGGCACGAGGCGCTCTTCCCAGTCTGCGGGAGCGATCGGCGTCTCTGGCCCGATACCGTGCGCCCAGTACCCGTACGTCTCGTGGAACCGTGACCCTCGCCGAGGTTGCCGTCGATCTCGTCCGCGAGCTTCGGAGCATTCCGGGGGTAGATATCCACCTCCATCGACGTCACCATCTCGTCCGGGACACCGGGCACCTGCCAGACGATCGCCTGGCTCCCGATCACCACGAGCTGATCCTCGCCGGTCAGGCTGGCGGCGGCCTGGAGGACGTGTTGAAGCTCGTCCTTGTTCATGCTGCGGAGGCGTTCGCAGAGGCCCAGTGTCGAATGAGATCGAACAGCCGGGTTCGCTCCTGCTCGCTGATCGCACCGGCGAACGGCGTGCTCTGACGGAGGTCGCTCGACTCCTGGCTATCGGCCGAGATCACCTCCGTGAGCTCGTCGCGGTGCCCATCCTGAAGAAGGATGCGCCACGTTGTGGCTCGAGGAGCCGGCATCTTCCCGGTCGTCGTCCAGCTCTCGAGCCTGCGTCGTGCCTGACGAATGCGCGTTGCGTCGAGCCGACGTGCCACCAGTCGGTGGTACGCGAGAGACCTGAGCTCGGCACCACGATGCCCGTGGGCGCCGACGCTCGCGAGCTCGTGCTCGTCGAGGACGTCTGCGAGCTCTATCGTTGCGGCCTGGCGGCGACGCTCGTCGATCACGAACTTGAGCGCACGTCTGTGCCCGTTCTCGCGCGCCGCGCGAACCTCGTCGAGGAACTCGACCAGGTAGTCGACGGGAACGGCGCGCCGGCCCACAGGCGTGAGGACGGCGGGAATCTCTCCGAGGTCGATCCAGCGATCGAGGGCCGGCTGACTGACCTCGAGGAGCCGTGCAGCTGTCGCCCGCGGGACGGTCGCGCCCGCGATCTCGTGCAGCTGCTCGGTCACGGGCTCCAGCGTCTCCGCCAAATCGGGACTCGTCCGCTCGGTCGCGCGCAGAAGCGCAAGGTTCTGGATCGCGAGATCGATTCGGGCGCTCACCCCCGGATTCTAGCACTATATTGCGAAAAATAATGTCTTTTCGCAATATGCTCGGCTGTGGCCCTGCTTACGCCTTGTCGCCGCGCATCGCTATCGACAGCGCGCCCGCGAGGGCAGCGCCGATCAGCGGGCCGACGATGTAGATCCAGACGTTCCCGAGCTCGCCGGCGTAGATCATCGGGTCGATCGCGACGGCAGGGTTGAACGCGCCGCCAGACGTTGCGCTCATCGTCAACGCAGCGACAAAGATGAAGCCGCCGATCGCGACCGGTGCGAGGACGCCCTTCCATGGCGCCGAGTCGTCCGTCGCAACGGTGATGATCACCGAGACGAAGAGGAACACAGCGACGAGCTCGACGAGCATCGCGCGCCAGTCCTCGACGCCCTTGCCCGGGGCCGCGACGAGAGAGTCTTTGATGTCGCTCGTATAGAGGATGTTCGCCACGATCACGGCGATGAAGCCACCGATCAGCTGCGCGACCCAGTAGGGGAGCACGGCTGCCATCGGGAACTTCCGCCCGACGGCGAGGCCGAAGGTAACAGCGGGATTGAAGTGGCCGCCTGAGATCTGCCCGAACGCGGCGATCATCAGGCCGAGACCGAGACCGAAACCGGCTGCGACACCCGCGCGAGGGATCGAGCCAGGAAAGTTCACCGACGAAGCAATGCCGCTGAAGCCGATGAAGAAGAAGCCAAACGTGCCCACGACCTCGGCAAGGAGTCGGTTGCTCATCGATGGCGTTTCCACAGTGGTGCCTCCCGGAACTCGGTGTTGATGGTCAGGCTGCTCGCGTACGGGGCAGCGAGCCGAAAACTACGTGAATCGCCGGACGGGTCGCGGCGTGAACCGGTGAGTGGGGCTTGAGGCAACGTGTGACCCGAAATGATCGTGGCCGAGCCGCAGTCGATGCTTGTTGTACTGCTGCCCACTTCGCGATGCGAGATTCCACCCGTACCTTTGCCTCTAGGGCCACTAGGGTTGGCACACAATGACGCCGAAACGAGAGGCCCCGCCGGCCTACAGCACCGCTCCGCTCCGCGTGATTCGACTCCCGGGTGCGGTGGAGGTCGAAGACCGCGTCGCGGTCGAGGAGCCGCTCGAACTGCGGATCGGCGGGCATCCGGTCGCCGTGACGATGCGAACGCCAGGCCACGACGAGGAGCTTGCGCTCGGGTTCGCGCTCTCGGAGGGCCTACGACCCCTCTCGGCCCGCGTGCCCGACGACCTGGCTGCGAACACGATCGACCTCGAGGCGCCCGGCTTCGATCCCCAGCGGATCGCGCGCTCCTTCTACACGACGTCGTCGTGTGGCGTCTGTGGCAAGGGAGCACTCGAGGCGATCGCCGTCGAGTCGGCGCCGGTCGAGAGCACGCTCACGATCAGCGGTGCCCTCGTCGGATCGCTGCCCGACAGGCTTCGCGAGGCGCAGGCTGCATTTGACTCGACCGGCGGGCTCCACGCGACGGGCCTCTTCACTGCGGCAGGCGAGCTCGTGTGCGCGCGTGAGGACGTCGGCCGACACAACGCGATGGACAAGGTGATCGGGCGCGCGTTCCTCGACGGCCTGCTGCCGCTCACCGACCACGTCCTCTGCGTCAGCGGGCGCCTCTCGTTCGAGCTCGTCCAGAAGGCCGCGGTTGCCGGGTGTCCCGTCGTCGTCGCGGTGGGTGCTCCGTCGTCACTTGCCGTTGAGCTCGCTGCCGATCGTGGCATCACGTTGTGCGGCTTCGTGCGCGACGGCCGTTGCAACGTCTACTCGCGGCCGGAGCGCATCATCGCCTGAGGGAGCCGGCGACGTCGACCTCACTTGCGAGATCGAGCAAAGCGCGGGCGAGGATCGACTCGGGATCCCGATCCGGCCAGACGAGGCCCACGGTGCTCGTCGTCGTCGGCGCGACGAGCGGAATCACGCGCATCCCCGCAGGCACGTCGAACACGTGGAGCCAGGCGTGGGCCATCACGCTCGACCAGTGGCCGTCGCGAACGTGGGCGAACATCGTCGAGATCGAGTTCGTCTCGACGGTCGGCCGCGGTTCCGCCCCGGCCTCGTGGAAGATGCCGTCGAGGATCCGGCGGTTCTGCATGTCGCTCGTGAGGAGGCAGAGTGGGAGCTGCGCGGCCTCGGCCCAGGTCACCTCGTCTCGCCCCGCAAGAGGCCCTCTGGTTTCGGTCAGCAGCACGTAGTGCTCCTCGTAGAGAGCGAGCGTGCGAATCCCCTTGAGGGGCTCGGAGGTCAGGTACGTGACGCCGAGCTCGAGCTCGAAGTCGTGCAGGCCGCGCTCGATCTGGCGCGAGTTGAGCGACTGTACGGTGACGCTGATTCCCGGATGGCTCTGCGAGAGCGGTGTCGTCAGGAGGGACACACAGGGGAGTGAGGTCGGGATCGCGCCGATCCGCAGCTGGCCGGACAGCCCCCCTCTCAGAGCGTCGAGCTCGGCGTCGAGGCCACCGACGTCGGCGAGGATCCGGCGCGCCCACTCGAGCACCTTCTCGCCTTCGGGCGTCAGTCCCTCGTACCGTTGTGAGCGCCGAACGACAGGGAAGCCGACGTCGCTCTCGAGTCGACGGATGCCCGAGGAGAGGGTCGGTTGGGAGACGCCGCACGAGCGAGCCGCCCGGCCGAAATGCTCCTCGCGGACGACCGCGACGAGGTATTCGAGATGTCGCAGATCCATACGTTGATGATAGATAGCATCTATCGAGCAGTCGATCCGATCACTTTGACGGAACGGCTCTTGTGCGCGATCCTGTCGTGAGCTGCACAGGCCCCGGCCAGAGGCTAAGGCCTGTCCCCAACCGAGCAAGGAGAGGATTTCATGCGCAAGACGAAAGGCCGTCTGACGACCCCCCTCGTCCGCGAGAACGGCGTTCTGCGCACCGCCACCTGGGACGAGGCGCTCGACCGCACCGCTGCAGGCTTCGCCCGCGCGCGCGAGGCCAACACGTCGACGTCGTTCGGCATCTTCTCGTGCTCGAAGGCGTCGAACGAGATGAACTTTCTCGCCGGGAAGCTCGCCCGTCAGGTGATGGGCACGAACAACATCGACTCCTGTAACAGAACCTGACACGCCCCTAGCGTCGTCGGTCTGGCGACGGTGTTCGGCGTGGGCGGCGGCACGTCGTCCTACGCAGAGATCGAGGAGACGGACGTGATCCTCCTCTGGGGGTCGAACGCGCGCGAGACGCACCCGATCTTCTTCCACCACCTGCTCAAGGGCGTGCACAAAGGGGCGCGCCTCTTCGTTATGGATCCGCGTCGCACGACATCGGCCGCCTGGGCCGACCGCTGGCTCGGTCTCGAGGTCGGCTCCGACATCGCGCTCTCCAACACGATCGCGCGGGAGATCATCCATGCCGGTCTCACGAACCGCGCCTTCATCGACCACGCCACCGAGGGCTACAAGGCGTATGTAGAGTCGGTGGAGCCGTTCACGCTCGAGGAGGGCCAGCGCCTCACCGGTGTTCCCGCCGAGGTGATCCGCGAGACGGCCCATGCCTTCGCTCGCGCCGACCGCGCCATGATCTGCTGGACGCTCGGCATCACCGAGCACCACACCGCCGTCGACAACGTTCTCGCGCTCATCAACCTGGCGCTCCTCTGCGGGCACGTCGGCCGCTTCGGCTCCGGGCTCAACCCGCTGCGCGGTCAGAACAACGTGCAGGGCGGCGGCGACATGGGCGCGATCCCCAACAAGCTCTCCGGCTTCCAGGACATCGAGCGCGACGACGAGGCGCGCGCACGGTTCGAGCAAGCGTGGGGTGTGACGATCCGTCCGACCTACGGGTGGCACCTCACCCAGATGTTCCACGGGATGGAGCGCGGCGAACTGCGAACGCTCTACGTGATCGGAGAGAATCCCGCGCAGTCCGAGGCGGACATCAACCGCACGCGCAAGCTCCTCTCGGAGCTCGACTTCCTCGTCGTGCAGGACATCGTCCTCACGAAGACGGCCGAGATGGCCGACGTCGTCTTCCCCTCGGCCGCGTCGTGGTGTGAGACCGAAGGCACCGTGACGAACAGCGAGCGGCGGGTTCAGCGCGTGCGCAAGGCGCTCGACCCACCCGGCGAGGCGCGCGACGACATGTGGATCATCACCGAGATCGCCCGCCGGCTCGGCCACGCGTGGCCGGATCCGGTCGCAGAGGACGTCTGGAACGAGCTGCGCTCGCTCTCGCCGATGCACGGCGGGATGAGCTACGAGCGGCTCGAGGAGCACGGTGGCCTGCAGTGGCCGTGCCCCGACGAGACGCATCCCGGCTCGCCGATGCTCCACGAGCGGCTCTGGGCCGACCCCCTCGTCGGTCCTCCTGCGCCGTTCACTGTCGTCGAGGCGCGTGGCCCGTTCGAGGAGCTCGACGCGGAGTACCCGATCCGGCTCACGACGGGCCGTCGGCTCGAGTCGTACAACACCGGTGCGCAGACGAACCTCTACTCGTCGCCGCTTCACCGAGGTGAGTCGCTCGACCTCTCCCCGGAGGACGCAAAGCGGCTCGAGCTCGCCGACGGCGAGACCGCCCGTGTCTCGTCGCGACGCGGGTCCGTCGAGGCTCCCGTCCGGATCGACACGGCACTTCGCCCGGGGCTCGCCTTCATGACGTTCCACTTCCCCGATCAGGTCGACACGAATCAGCTCACGATCGACGCCACCGACCCGAAGTCGGGTACGGCCGAGTTCAAGGCAGCCGCAATCCGGGTCGAGAAGATCGAGTCGGCCGAGGTCGAGGAACGGGCCGGGATCGCCGAGCCGGTAACCGTCGGGGGCCAGAGCTAGTGGATCTCCACCTCGTCCCCGGCGCTGAGCCCACGAGCGCAGAGAGCACCGCGCTCGACTTCGTGATCGGCCCCTCGGTCGACGGCTGGTACGGGGGTGCGAGGCGCGAGCGGTGATGGCGGTCCGGCACGTCAGGCGCAAGTAGGTTATGTCGAGCGGCTCGCCGTGGATACCGCCGGCAATCTCTACTTCGCCGACAGCTCCAACCGGGTCCGGCGCGTTGTCGCCGGGGTGATTGCGACCGTCGCCGGCAACGGCACTTACGGCTTCACCGGTGACGGCGGCAGCGCCCTTGCCGCCCAACTCGCCGGCCCCACTGGCCTGGCCTTGGACACGGCCGGAAACGTCTATGTCGCCGATGGTTCCCGCATTCGTCGTTTTCTGCCGGGCGGCGTCATCACGACCGTCGCTGGCTCCACCACCCCCGGGTCGGGCGGAGACGGCGGCGGCGCTACCGTGGCGGGTCTGAACTACCCCACCGGCCTCGCCCTCAGCCCGGCCGGGACGCTCTATATCGCCGACAGTGGCAACCACCGGCTGCGCGAGGTCAACGCCGCCGGCGTCATCCGAACCGTCGCCGGCACCGGCGTCGCGAACCTGTCCGGCGATGGCGGCGAT
>JAJAZN010000150.1 GCA_026785685.1 Thermoleophilia bacterium | reverse complement strand
CCGGTACGACGTACGGCGGCTGAACACGCACTCCGTGTTGATTGCGGTAGTTCGGCGTCTCACAGCGATGCTCTTTCCTGTCGAACGTTGTGAGACGCCACACTACGGCGCGAGCCGTCGGCGCTCCCAGCCGTCTGAGTTGCGCTCGTACCGGATCCGATCGTGGAGCCGCGCCGGCTGGCCTTGCCAGAACTCGATCATCGTCGCGACGATGCGGTAGCCACCCCAGAACGGCGGGAGTGGTATGTCGGTGCCCCTCGGGAAGCGCAGCTCGATCTCCGCGACGCGACGATCGAGCGCCTGACGATCCGCGACGTGCTGCGACTGCGGCGACGCCCAGGCGCCGATCTGGCTGTCGCGGTGCCTTGTTGCGAAGTAGGCGGCGGATTCGTCGTCCCCCATCACGGCGACGACACCCTCCAGCCGCACCTGCCGCTCGATCGGCTTCCAGTGTAGGACGCCTGCTGCCCGCGGGTTCGCGAGAAGGTCGGCGCCCTTTTGGCTCGTGCGGTTCGTGTAGAAGACGAACCCGCGCGGATCGTGCCCTTTCAGCAGAACCATCCGCACGGACGGCGCGCCGTCTGGCGTCGCCGTCGCGAGCGCCATCTGCTCCGGGTCGGGAACTCCCACCCCGATCGCCTCGGCGAACCACGCGTCGAATTGCGCGTGCGGGTCGGGCGAGAGATCCTGGACGTCCACTCCGCGAGGGTAGCCGCTCGGGCCTCCGGTACGCTTCGGCGGTGGCCATGACGAGATCGATCGAGATTCGCACCGAGATTCCGGGGCCTCGTTCCCGCGATCTTCTTGCGCGCAGCGAGACCGCGATCGCGAAGCCGCTCCAGGTCTATCTCCCCGTCTTCGTTGCCGAGGCTCTGAATGCGACTGTCACGGATGTCGATGGCAACACGTTCATCGATTTCGCCGGCGGGGTTGGCGTCATCAATGTCGGCCACTGTCACCCGAAGGTCGTCGAGGCGATTCAGGAGCAGGCAGCGACGTTCGTGCACACCGATTTCACCGTCGTGCCCTACGCGTCCTACATCGAGCTTGCGGAGCGGCTCGGCGATCTCGCCCCTTTCGCCGGTCCTACGCGCGCCGCGTTCTTCAACTCAGGCGCAGAAGCCGTCGAGAACGCAGTCAAGATCGCGCGGCTCGCCACCGGTCGCTCTGCTGTGGTCGCCTTCGAGGCGGCGTTCCACGGACGCACGATGCTCGCGATGACGATGACGTCAAAGGTGCATCCGTACAAGACCGGAATGGGCCCATTCGCTCCCGAGGTGTACCGCGCGCCGTTCCCGAACGCCTACCGCGGCCCGTCGGCAGCGGACGCACTTGCCGAGCTCGAGTGGATGTTTGCCTCTCACGTCGCGCCGTCGCAGATCGCCGCGATCGTCTTCGAGCCGCAGCTCGGTGAGGGCGGCTTCGTCCCGGCGCCGGCCGAGTTCGTCGAGGGTCTTCGCCAGATCTGCGATCGCGAGGGAATCATCCTCGTCGCGGACGAGGTACAGACGGGGTTCGGACGCACAGGGAAGATGTTTGCGATGGAGCACTTCGCGGTCGAGGCAGACCTGATGTGCGTCGCCAAGTCGATCGCTGCCGGACTGCCTCTGTCGGGCGTGATCGGGAAGGCCGCCGTCATGGACGCGCCACACTCCGGCGCGATCGGCGGAACGTACATCGGGAACCCCGTCGCGCTCGCAGCCGCGCTTGCTGTCGTCGACATCTTCGCGGACGAGGATCTCGTCGGACGTGCGAATGTGATTGGCGCGCGAATCCGTGAGCGAATGCTTGCCTGGCAGGTGCGCTGGCCGCGGATCGGCGATGTTCGTGGCCTCGGTGCCATGCTCGCGATCGAGCTGGTCAACGATCCCGCAACCCGGGAGCCGGCGCCGGAACTCGCTGCTGCCGTGATCGATGCGGCTCTCGAGCGAGGATTGATCTTGCTCAAGGCCGGGATCTCGGGCAACTGCATCCGCGTCCTCGCCCCGTTGACGATCGAGGATGCGGTACTGGAAGAGGCTCTCGCCGTCTGGGAAGACGCGCTCGAGAGCGTCCTCGGTTAGTAGGCGAGCGCACGCCGCTGCGCGTGGCGATCGAGCGCGAGCTCGACGAGGCGATCGAGCAGGGCTGCGTACGGGATACCGCTTTCCGCGAAGAGTTTCGCGTACACGCTCGTCTCGGTAAAACCCGGGATCGTGTTCAACTCGTTGACGACGACCTGCCCGTCGGGACGGACGAAGAAGTCGACCCGCGCCATTGCCTCGCAATCGGTGGCGACAAACGCCTCAACCGCGAGGCGGCGCACCTCCTCCGTGGTCTCGTCCGGCAGTCGCGCAGGGACGATCAGATCCATCCCGCCGGCCGCGTACTTCGCGTCGAAGTCGTACCAGTCGGCATGCGCCACGATCTCGCCGACGACCGAGGCGATCGGCTCGCGGTTGCCGAGCACGCCGACCTCCACCTCGACGCCCGGCTGAAACTCCTCGACGAGCACCTTGTCGTCGTGGTGGCGAGCGAGCGCGACGGCCGCGTCGAGCCCCTGGGGGGTCGTGGCCTTCGAGATGCCCACCGAGGATCCGAGCCGAGCGGGCTTGACGAACACGGGGTAGCCGAAGGGGTTTTCCACGGCGTCACCCGTGCGGAGGGTGACGCTCGAGGCTACGGGGATACCCCTGTCCCGGAGCACCGCCTTGAAGAGATCCTTGTCCATGCAGAGAGCCGACGCTGTCACACCCGCACCGATGTAGGGGATGTCGGCGAGCTCGAGGAGCCCCTGCACCGTCCCGTCCTCACCGAACGGCCCGTGCAGAATGGGCAGGACGACGTCGACGGCTCCGAGCGCCTGCGGAGCGGCTGCCGTGGGAATCGGCAGGCTCGCGTGGGCCTCGTCGAGGGCGGGAGCTCCGGCGACCTGAGGCAGAGCCCAGACGCCGTCACGGCCGATCTCGATCGTACGCGTCTCGTAGCGGTCGGGATCGAGGGCCTCGATGACGGAGCGCGCCGACGCAAGCGAGATCTCGTGTTCGCTCGAGCGGCCACCGGCAAGGACCGCGACGCGAATCCGTGGCGTCACGGCGTTGACGGTGGGGTGGCCGGGGTCGACGTTGTGGGGACGAAGACGCCGACGAAAAGCGTGATCACCGTGTTCGGGTCCTGCTGCGTGTTCCCCGGTGGATCCTGTGAAATCACGACGCCGTCGAAGGTCTGAACGTCCGTGTCCTGCTTCGTCACCGTGACCTTGAAGCCGGCGTCTGTCAGCGTGGTCTTCGCATCAGCGGTCGTGAGGCCCGTGACGTCCGGAACAGGCGTTGTCTGGGGGCCGTTGGAGACGGAAAGCGTCACGGTCGAGCCCTTCGTCGCCGTCGACGATCCGGCCGGAACCTGGCTCACGACGACGCCGGCGGGTTGACTGCTCTCCACGTCCGTCCTCGCGACGGCGAACCCGGCAGCCTGGAGTTGCTGTAGGGCAGTCGAGTAGTCGAGGCCGACGACGGGCGGGACGGCGACCTGCTTTGGCCCCGTCGAGTAGTTGATGCGGACCGTTGCCCCCTCGACGAGAGAGGTGCCCGAAGCGGGATCCTGTGCGGTGACGGTGCCGGAGGGCTTGTCTGACCCAACACAAACGCTCCTTGCAACGAGACCCGCCCGGGTGAGCGTAGCCACGGCGTCGGTGACCTGCGAGCCGACGACGCCGGGAACCGTCACGCTCTTCTTGCCGGTCGAGACGAGAATCGTCACGATGCCGCCGCGCGCGAGGCTCGTGCCTTCGACGGGCGACTGGTCGAACACGATCCCGGCCGGCTGGGAGCCGTTCGGAACCCGACGGACGTTCGGCTCGAACCCGTCCTCGGTGATCAGGGCGACTGCGCGAACCTCGAGAATGCCCGTGTACTGCTGGACGACGAGCGGCTTGTTCTCATCTATCTGGTCCTGGACGTTCCCGTAGAGGAACCACCCACCGACCGCTAGCGCGATCACCGCGATCCCCGCAGCTATCCACGGCCAGGGGCTTCGACGGCGGGTGACGGGCGGTTCGTAGGCGCGGTAGCGCTCGTCACCGACGTACGTCCCGCCGGTTGCAGCAGGAAGAGGAGCGGTCACCCGGGTGGCCGCGGTCGCATCCATCGCCCCGGCTCCGGCCAGCACCATCGTTGCGGCCGTCTCGGTCTCGGTGCCGACAGCCTCGCCGCGCGCAACCAACTCGAGGTCGCGATCGAGCTCGCCGGCCGAGCGATACCGATCGGCCGGCTCCTTGGCAAGGGCTCGAAGCACGACGAGGTCGAGGTCACGCGGGATCTCTGCGCGGCGGACTGACGGCGGTTCTGGCGTCGCGGAGAGATGCTTCATGGCGATCTCGACAGGCGTTTCGCCCGTAAAGGGGACAGTTCCGGTCAACAGCTCGTAGAGAACGATCCCCGTCGAGTAGAGATCGGAGCTCTCGTCGACCGGGGCACCACGTGCCTGTTCGGGGGAGAGGTACTGCGCCGTCCCGACGATCGACCCTGCCTCTGTCATCTCGCTCGTGCCGGCGCGTGCGATGCCGAAGTCGGCGACCTTCACGCGTCCTTCGCGGTCGACGAGCACGTTGTGCGGCTTGATGTCACGGTGGATGATTCCGTTCTTGTGCGCGTAGCGGAGAGCAGCCAGAATCTGCCGCGTGTAGGAGATCGCGACCGGCACCGGACAGGGCCCGCGCGTGACGACGAGCTCCTTGAGCGTGCGGCCCTCGATGTACTCCATCACGATGTAGTAGGAGCCGTCCGTGACCCCACGATCGAAGATCGAGACGATGTTCGGGTGCGAGAGGCCCGCGGCGTGCGTCGCCTCACGGCGGAAGCGCTCGACGAACTGTTCATCCGAGGCGTACCGCTCGTGGAGGATCTTCACCGCGACGCGACGGCCGAGCTCCTGGTCCTCGGCGAGCCAGACGTCGGCCATGCCGCCCGAGCCGAGTTTCCGCTCGAGCCGGTAGCGCTCTGCAAAGAGGGTTCCTGTGAGGTCGTTGCGTGCCATGAGATTCGCTCGCTAGTTCTTCGCCGTCGATGGCAAGAGTGCCTGCAAAACCTGGCGTGCGATCGGAGCAGCCGTCGCGCCGCCGGTGCGCGACTGATTCTGGAGAACGACGGCGATGGCGTATCGGGGCTTCTCGCCGTCTGCTCCGGCGAACGCCATGAACCAGGTCGTGTTGCTCCCGTCGATCCCCGTTTCGGCCGTTCCCGTCTTGCCGCCGATCCGCAGGCCCGGAATCTGCGCAGCCGTCCCCGTTCCCGCCTGAACCGCCCGCACCATCATGTCCCCGACGTCGCGGGCCGTCGCAGGTGTGACCGCGCGCCGGATCTTCGTCGGCCGGGTGCGGGTGCGGGTCTTGCCATTCGGCGTCACGGTCTTTTCGACGACGAATGGCCGCATAAGGATGCCGTCGTTGCCGATCGTGCCGGCGACCATCGCCATCTGGAGCGGGGTGACGAGCAGGCGCTCCTGTCCGAACGCCATCCGCCCGGGGTCGACGTCGCGATCGCGGCGGGGATCGTAGAGCTCGCCCCCCTTGTAGAGGCCACTCGGCAGGCGCTCGCTCTCTGGTGTCTCGAGCGGTGGCCGCTCGTAGAACCCGAACGCCTTCGCCTGCTTGACGATCACCTTCGCGCCGAGCTTCAGGCCGATGTTGCAGAAGACCGAGTTCACGGAGAACTGCAGTGCTGTTGCAAGCGTGACATTGCCGAACGGGCGGCTCGTGTCGAAGTTGTTCACGCGCTTGCCGTACACCGAGCAGTAGCCAGGATCGTAGAACGTGGATGCCGTCGTGAACGTGCGCGAGTCGAGTGCCGCCGAAGCTGTGACGACCTTGAAGGTCGAACCCGGGGGATAGAGGCCCTGGCTGGCGCGGTTCAGGAGCGGCGAGGCCGGCGTGCAGTCTGCGCGGATCTTCTCGATGCGACCGAAGTTCTCCTCGATGTCGTTCGGGTTGTAGCTCGGTGACGAGACAATCACGCGGACGCGGCCCGTTCGGGGATCGAGAACGACAACTGACCCGCAGCGAGTCCCGAGCGCCTCGAGCGCCGCACGCTGGCCGTTCACGTCGAGTGTCGTGACGACGGTATCTCCAACGATCGGGCGCCCGTTCAGCTTGTCCAGGGAGCGATCGACGAGGGACGACAGGCTCCGTTCGGATCCCGTCAGGATCGAGTTCAGCGATCGCTCGAGGCCCGTGCGAGCGCGGGCGACCGTGGAGTAGCCGACGACATGTGCGGTGAGCAGGCCCTGTGGGTAGCGGCGGAGGTAGAACCTACGGTCTCCGACGATCCGCTCCTTGTTCCGCGCGAGGATTCTCGAGGGCGAGAGAATCGGCCCGCGCTTGATCTCGAACTGGGCGACGCGCTGGATCGCATTGTCCTGACGCTCCGCAAGTGCGGGCCTCGCCCACGTTTGCCAGTACGTCGTCGCGACGATCAACAGGATCATCAGGCCCATCGCGAGGCCCGCGACGCGGGAGATTTGACGATTCACCGGTTCACCGCCGTCGCGGCCGCGCGATTCGAGACGAGCAGGAGCAGAGCGAGCATGATGAAGTTCGAGAGGATCGACGAGCCACCGTATGAGACAAACGGCATCGTGATCCCGGTCAGTGGAACGACCCGGAGGACTCCTCCGACGATGATGAAGGTCTGCAGCGCCAGACCGAATGTCAGGCCGGTGGCAAGAAGCTTCGAGAAGCCGTCCTGGGCGATCAAGGCGATCCGCATCCCGCGCGCGACGAACACCATGACGAGGAGAAGAACCGCTGCCGAGCCCACCAACCCGACCTCCTGGGCGATCGCCGAGTAGATGAAGTCGGTGTTCAGGTAGGGAATGAGTTGTGTCCCATCGACCGTCGTGAACGTCCCCTTTCCGAGCCCGGTGCCCCCGTAGCCCCCGTTCGCGATCGAATAGAGGCTCTTCACGAGCTGGTACGAGTCGCAGTTCTGCCGGAAGTCGAGCTCACCGCTGATCGAGCAGTACACGCGCTCATCCGTCCATGGGTGCAACCACACCGTCACGCGCTGCTGCACACGGTCGAGGGCGTTGTAGAGCGCGGCCGAGCCGGCGAGGAAGAGGCCGAGCCCGGCGACGACGTAGATCAAGCGGCCGGTCGCGGCGTACACCATCGCGAGAAAGATTCCGAAGTTGAGCAGGGCCGAACCGAGATCACTCGTCTGGACGAGCACGAGCATCGAAGCGCCCCAGATCAGAAGGAGTGGCCCGAGATCCTTGAGCCGACCCTGGGCGAGAGCCTCGCGCTTGTCGCGGAGATAGCCGGCGAGGAAGATGATCATGAAGATCTTCGCCAGCTCCCCCGGCTGAAACTGCATCGGGCCGACCTTGATCCAGAGCTTGACGCCGTTGACCCGGTGCCCGAGTCCCGGCACGGACGGCAGGAGCAGGAGCACCACGGCCGAGATCCCGAAGATGTACTTGTAGCGTTCGAGGGCGCGGTAGTCGTACCGCAGCCAGAAGAGGGTCGCTGCGAGAACTCCGATCCCCAGGGCGACCCAGACGGCTTGCCTGCGCGCGTCCTCGGGGCCGAGGCGGTAGATCACCGTGAGGCCGAGAGCGGTCAGGAGGCCGACAAGCGGGAGGAGCGTCGGGTCGGCGTACGGAACCGTGAACCGGGCGACGATGTGTGCGACGAGGTAGAGCCCGAAGACGACGCCGACGTAGCCGAGCCAGCGTGTCGTCACGAGGCCGGTGCCGACAATCGAGACGCTGGCGAACGCCGCGGAGGCGACGAGCGCGGCGAAGCCGAGATTGAGGAGCTCCTTGTTCCGGGCGCTCACCGCTTGAGGCTCCACCAGATGACGAGCCCCGCGATGGCGATCGTCAGCAGGATCGCGAACAGCGCGAGCCAGCGACCTCCGGCGCCCGCGCCGTGACGCTGAACTGGAGCAGCCTGAGCCGCGGGCGACACTACGGCACTCGATTCCGGCTCGATCGCGTGCTCCGCCGTGTCGTCGTCCGGCTCGACAGCGATCGGCGCGGGTGGAGGAACGGGGTCGCCGTCGAGGATCTCGAAGAGGACGACCGTGATGTTGTCGATCCCACCCGCGCTATTGGCCGCGTCGACGAGTGACTGAACCGCCACCTCCGGATCATCCTCGGCAGCCGCAACGAGCTCCAGGATGCGCTCGTCGCGGACGAGATCGGTGAGGCCATCCGAGCAGATGAGGTAAAGATCGCCGGGGAGGGCGGCGAGCGTCTCCGTATGGACATCGACGATCGGCTCGGTGCCGACCGCTCGCGTGATCACGGAGCGGTGGGGATGCTGTTCGGCCTCCTCGGTCGAAAGCCGCCCGGCGCGCACGAGCTCTCCGACGAGAGAGTGATCGGGCGTCAGCTGCTCGAGCACGTCATGTCGGATCCGGTAGGCGCGCGAGTCGCCGACGTGGCCGACGGCAATGGTGGCCGCTGTCTCGTCGACGAGGAGAGCCGTCACGACCGTTCCCATCCCAGCGGCCTCGGGATCGCCGAGTGCGCGCATGTAGATGCGGTTGTTCGCCTCGAGAATGAGCGCTGTGAGCGTGTCCGTGCCGAGCGAGCCGGGAGGGCGCTCTTCGAGCGCTGCAGCAGCGAGCCGCGAGGCGATCTCGCCTGCCTGGGCACCACCAACGCCGTCTGCCACCGCGAAGAGCGGTGGATCGCACACGAACGTATCTTCGTTGTGCGGACGCCGCCGACCGGTATCGGTTAGTGCGCTCGCGCGACCTGTCCTCACGCCTCCACCTGCAGATCGGTCTTGCCGATGCGAATGATGTCCCCGGCGACGAGGAGTCGGGCGGTTGTCACGCGAGCGCCGTTGACGAATGTTCCGTTCGTCGATCCGACGTCTTCGACCCACAGACCGTCGAACCGCGGCTCGAGCATCGCATGCCGCGTCGAGGCGAAGTCGTCGCCGTCGAGGCGAATCGCGTTCTCTCCACCCCGACCGAGCCTCGTCGGCTCGCGGATCTCGACCGTGCTTCCCGGTGAGAGCGTCGGGCTCTCGAGCACGAGCAGGCGTGCAGCCGGCGTCGGCACCACCGGCTCGTAGCGCGCCCGGAGCTCGTTCGCTTCCTTGGCGCTCAACACGATCGACTCCTGCGGAGCCGAGCGAAGATCCCTCGTCACCGACCGCACGACGGCCCAGATAAACAGGTAGAGGAGAACGAGAAACGCGATCTTCAGGACGAGCAGGGTCTGCTCGGTGTCGAGATTACCGAACACGCTAGCGACGCGTGCGGCCGAAGACGATGTCGGTCGCACCGATCGTGATTCGGTCGCCGTCGGTCAACGCCTCCCGTGTGATCCGGCGACCGTTCAGCTCCGTCCCGTTCGTCGACCCGAGATCGGCGACGACCCACGACGCTCCGTCCTGAGTTACCTCGGCGTGACGCCGTGAGGCGTTTCCATCGGCAACACGGAGGTCGCATTCCCGGGATCGTCCGATCACCGCACCGGTTGGCATGACGGGGTGCGCGCGGCTGTCGAGCGTCAGCGTCACGACCTCGCGAGGCGGCTCGGGAGCGACGGGTTCAGTAGGCGGTGCGGTCTCCGGCTCGGCCTGGCGGTAGATCATGGTCGTTGTTACGGCAGCCGGAGCCTCGACGGGTAGCGATGCCGGCGCGGCCGGGACGGGGATCGAAACGCTCTGGACGGAGGGCTGCACCGGCGGCGCGGACGTCGGGAGGGAGGGCAACCCGTCCTCGGGTTGCGCGACGCGGGTCGCGATCCCGAACTCGCCGATCGCGAGATCGTCGTCGGCGGCGAACTTCACTCGGGGGGGCGTCAGCAGGGCATAGGCTTCGCGTCGCGCGTGCTCCGTCAGGTACTCCTGGAGTTCCCCGATGAGTGAGCCCTCGTACGAGAGGAACTGCTGCCGATCGGCACTCGAGAGGTAAATGGTGTACTCGTTCGGGACGTAGACCCGTGAAACGGAGACGGAGCGATGCTCGTCCATCTCCTTCGCGAGCTTACGGGCGAGCTCGACGGGCTGGACGTGGGTTCGAAAAGCGCGCCCAAAGACACCCTCGAAGAGGCCCTCGATCTTGCTCTCGATGGTGCGCAGAACACTCATTGCCGGAGTTGCCGCCTCGCGACTAAGGGTAGCGACCGGCGTGGAACGAACGGGCCGCGAGGATGGCGCAGAGGGCGAAAGTACCGAGCACGATCTGAAGTGCCGGGAGCGTGGGAGCGAGGAACAGAATCAAGCCGATCTGGCAGACCCCGAGGATTGCGATGCCGCGGAAGCCTCGCTTCCGCGCGTCGGGCAGGAGGGCTGCCGACGCGGCAAGAACCGCTGCGAGCGCAGCAAACCAGGGATTCGCCTGGAGCAGGGCGACCACAGGTCCGACAACTGCCAAGAGGCTCCTCGAGCCGTCGATGCCGAGATTCGAGATCGGGTCTCCCGTGAGCGGGAGCGCTCCTCCTCGCAGGCCTGCGACAGCGACGGCTGCAAAAACGCCTGCAAGCGCTTGCAGCGCCCGGCGCGCCCCGCCCCGCGCGGGTTGAACGGCGAGTGGGAGGAGGGCTATCGCCCCGATCATCGCCAACACGGGACCCGCCATGAAGAGAAGCCCGGCCCGCGCGTCACGCCACCAGACCGCGAGCCAGAGGGCCGCGAGTGTCGCGTACGCGACGGCCGCTGCTAGGGCAACGTTGCCGAGCGGGAACACGGGTACGAACAACGCAACTGCCAGCCCGAGTCGGGGGGAACGCAACGTTGCGAGCACAGCTGCAACGGTGAGGAGAACCGTCAGACCGGGCGTCCAGAACGGAAGCAGCGTCGCTCCGACAACGACGGCTACCGCGGCAAGGCCCGCGGGAACGAGGCGCTGCTCCAGAGGGAGCGGGGCGGCCCTGACCCTCGGTGCCGCTGCTGCCCTACGCGCGCGCGCAGGGCTCGTGCGATCCCGGCGGGGCGACGTGACGGCTGAGCGGAGATCTCGTGCAAGCCGCTCGGCGGACGGGCGCTTCGTCGGTTCAACTGCAAGGGCCGAGGAGACGGCGTCGACCACGGCCGGCGGCAGGTCGGAGCGGACACCTGTGAGCGGTGGCGCGCCCGACTCGATTGCCGCCGCGACCTGCGGCAACGGAACACCCCAGAACGGGTGCTCTCCGGCCAGCGATTCCCAGAGCAGGACGCCGACGGCCCAAACGTCGCTCGCCGTCGTCGCTTCCGCTCCCGTGAGTCGCTCCGGGGCGATGTAAGCGAGCGTGCCGGGAACATCGCCAACCGCAGTGAGCGTGTCTGCCTCGTCGAACTGCGCGAGACCGAAGTCGAGAAGCTTGATCGAAAGCCCAGGCCCCTCCTCGACGAGCACGTTCGACGGCTTGACGTCCCGGTGAACGATGCCGATGCGATGCGCGTGCGCAAGGGCGTCGAGGATCTGGGCTGCGGCTTCGATTGCGTCCCGGTCGCTCAGCTTGCCGGCGCGGAGCGCCTCGCGCATCGTTTGCCCCTGAACGTACTCGTAGGCGATGTAGACGTGGCCGTTGTCGCCACCGAAGTCGTAGGCGCGAACACAGCGCTCGTGCCGGAGGCGCGACGCTGCTTCCATTTCCCGTGCAGCGCGTGATGCGCGCTTCCCTTCACGGGGAACGATCTTGAGCGCGACCTCGAGACCGGTTCGCTCGTCGCGTGCGAGCCAGACGGAACCCGAACCGCCACGGCCGATCGGCCGGAGAGGCCGGTAGCGGTCGAGCACGAGCTCGGGTGTTGGAAGGGCATACGCTGTGCTCGACACGTCCACCGACTCTTCGCCATGGCAGAAGACCTCCCTTCCACGCCTTATCATGGCGTAGACTCCGCTCGTCCCCTGCAGGGAGCATCCCTGTGAGCTCGCGTGACGACGACATTCTCGACTTCGACTTCTTCGAAGACGACGCAACCCGTGAATCCGGCACCGCCTCCAGCGGTGCACGTGGCGACGCGGGGGCGGAGCCTTCGAGCGGCGGGCGTGGCGGCGGTGGGCCTCGACGCCCGTCGCTTCACGCCCCACACGGGCTCGCACCGATCCTGAGGCTCGTCGGGTTTGTTGCCTTCGCGATTCTCATCGTCGTGCTGCTCATCGTCTGGGGGCAGGGCTGCTCGAGTGACAAGAAGCGCACGAGCTACGACGACGCGATGACAGAGCTCGGAACGATCGGCACGAGCTCTGCCAAGATCGGGAGCGATCTTGCCAAGGTCTTGACGACACCTGGGCTCAAGCAGGCGGAGCTCGAGACGAAGCTCGGCGGTCTCATAGACCGGCAGCAGCAGGGTCTCGAAAGTGCGCAGGCGCTCGACGTTCCGGGCCCGCTTCGCCCGGCCGGCGATCACGCGGCTGAGGCGCTGCAGTTGCGCGTCAGCGGGATGCAGGGACTCCTCGACACCTTCGTTGCGACGAAGGGAGACGACTCGGACAATGCGACGGCTGCCGGCGAGAAGCTCGCAGCCCAGGCGCGTCAGCTCGACGCAAGCGACGTCGTCTGGCGGATCCTGTTCCAGGTTCCCGCCCAGGCAACGCTCGAGGACGAGGGCTTTGGTGACATCAAGGCACCGCCGTCGGTGTTCGTCGAGACAGTTGAGCTGTACTCGGCCCGATCCATGACATCGATCTGGTTGCGCGTCCACGGGGCATCCACCGGCGGGACACCGTCAGGCGTCCATGGCACCGGCCTCGAGAAGGTGCTGGTGCAGCCGGGCGATATCCAGCTCGCACCAGACACCGAGACCACCATCAAGGCTTCCACCGATCTCGCTTTCGAGGTGTTCGTCAAGAACACCGGCGAGAACCAGGAGGTCAGCATCGAGGTGACGCTGACGATCCCGAAGGGTACGGCTCCGATCGTGAAGAAGCAGACGATCGATCTGCTCGACATCGGCGAGACGAAGACCGTCATCTTCAAGGACTTCCCCGACCCACCGTTTGGCGAGAAGTCGTCGGTACAGGTGAGCGTGAAACCCGTCCAGGGCGAGACCAACACGGGGAACAACAGCGCCGAGTACCCCGTCATCTTCTCGCTCGAGTAGTGGTCTTGCCGGGAAGTCCTGTCGTGGTGCGCCGGCGAAAACCGAGCAGGGCGAGGACGCAGGAAGCAGGGAGACGGTGTTGGAGCCAGGCTAAAACCTGGCACCAACGCAGCTCCCTCTGTACGGGTGCGACCGAGGACGAAGCCCTGCGATGTGTTTGCAGCCACGCGAAGCGTGGCAGGACTTCCCGGGGAGACCACTGATGGACGCCGCGCTCGCCGTCGCGATCGCGGCATGCCTTGTGGCCGCTCTCGCGCTCCTGATGACCCTGGCGCTCACGCGGCGCCTCCGGAAGCTCCAGGGTGGCCAGAAGGCCGTTCTCGGTGGCGCGTCGCACGACATGGTCGACTTCGCGGTATCGCTGCAAGGGAGGATCGACGATCTCAACCGTGCAGTGGACGAGGTCGCTGTTGGGCTCTCGCGTGTCGATCGGCGAATTGATGGTGCAATCACGAACACGGCGGTCGTGCGCTATGACGCGTACGAGGACACGGGTGGGAAGCAGTCGGCCTCGTTCGCCTTCCTCGACGCGACGCGCACCGGGACCGTGGTCACGGCCATTCAGGGCCGCGACTATGCGCGCATCTACGTGAAGGACGTCGAGAGAGGCACCCCATCGGTGGCATTGTCGCCGGAGGAGCTGACCGCGGTCGAGCGCGCAATGGCGCGTTGATCCCGCGATGAGCGCGATCACCCTCTGCGATGTTGCTCCGCGGGACGGTCTGCAGAACCGGGCGGAGAGCGTCGAACCTGCGGTCCGCGCAGAGCTCGTGGACAGGCTTGCTGCGACCGGCCTTTCCCGCATCGAGGCGGTCAGCTTCGTCAGCACGTCGCGCGTTCCGCAGATGGCGGGTGCAGAGGAGGTGGTGGCGAGGATCACGTCTCGTGTCGGAGTGACCGTCGCCGGCCTCGTACTGAACGAGCGGGGGTACGACCGACTCGTCGCTTCGGGGCTCCGGGAGGTGCACTTTTCCTTTGCCGTGAGCGAGAGTTTCAATCGACGAAACCAGGGAGCGAGCGTCGAGGAGTCGCTCGTGGCTGTGCAGTCCATCATCGGGCGGGCGCGGGAGGACGGCATCTCGTCGACCGTCACGCTGAGCACCGCCTTCGGGTGCCCGTTCGAGGGGAAGGTCGATCCCGGACGGGTCACGGACATCGCTGCCCGGGTTGTCGATGCTGGGCCAGACGAGGTTCTCCTCGCCGACACGATCGGGGTCGCCGTTCCGCGTCAGGTCAGAGCTCTCGTCGCGGAGGTCGCGATCCTCGGGATTCCTGTCGGTGTGCACCTGCACAACACGCGCAACACGGGATATGCGAACGCCCTGGCAGCCCTTTCGGCCGGCGCAACCCTCCTCGACGCATCACTCGGCGGAATCGGCGGCTGTCCGTTCGCTCCCAGGGCGACGGGCAACATCGCCACCGAGGATCTGGTCTACCTCCTCCAGAGAGAGGGGATCGAAACCGGGGTCGACCTCGACGCGTTGATCGGTGTGGCGGTCTGGCTCGAAGGGGTTCTCGGCGTGGAGCTCGAGGGCCAGGTGTATCGCGCAGGACCGTTTCCGCCGCTCCCGTAAGCCACGATCCTTTGTCCTCCCGTTTCGGGCGTTGGCCTCATGCGCCACTGGTACGCTCGGGATTAGTGCATCAGGTCCTCGTCCTGAACGCGAGCTACGAGCCACTGAACGTGTGCTCCGATCGGCGTGCGCACGTCCTCGTGTGGAAGGGCAAGGCCGAGGTCGTCGAGGAGCACGCGCAACCGTTGCGATCCGCCGAGCACTCTTTCGCCCGCCCCCATGTGATTCGGCTCCTCCAGTACGTGCGGGTTCCTCGTGCCGTCAAGCGGCGCATCTCCCGCCGCGCGCTCTTTGCGCGGGACGGCTGGAAGTGCGTCTACTGCGGCACTGCGGCGGGCCGGTTGACGCTCGACCACGTGATCCCGCGCTCGAAGGGCGGAGACTCTGTATGGGAGAACGTCGTCACGGCGTGCGCGCCGTGCAATCTCCGCAAGGGCGACTGCTTGCTCGAGGAGATCTCGATGACGCTCCCGCGGCAGCCGCGGGCGCCCGCCCCCGTTCTCTTCATCCGCCTCGCGGCGCAGAGGGTGCCGGAGAGCTGGCGCCAGTATCTGCCCTCGCTCGAGCAGTTCGAGCACGCAGCCGCGTAGCTGCGTCGAGCCTCAGACCGTTCGGGCTGCCGCGCCACCCTCGTGGTCGGCGCGATACGAGCCAAAGACGCGAAGCTGCGCGGTCAGATCGCGCATCTCCCTCAGCGTCAGCGAGATGTCGGGGTCGAGCGGATGGCCGCCGAGCACGGCATCGAAGCGGTAGCTGAAGGGCCGCGACGGGATCGGTCGTGAGACCAGCAGGTTGAGATCGATGCCGTTGCGAGACAACGGCTCGAGAGCGTGGAAGAGCGCTCCCGGACGGTGATCGGTCGTGAAGGAGAACGCCGTACGCCACTGCCCGTCGCGGCGATCGAGCCGCGTGTACGGGGCAACCGAGACGAACCGTGTGTACGCCTCCGGATGGTCGCCGACGTTCCCGTTGATGATCGTCAACCCGTTGATGCGTGCAGCACGGTCGCTCGCGATCGCGACGACGGACGGATCGGCCATCTTGGCGACAATCGAGGCGGCGTCCCCCGTCGTTGGCGCTGCGACCGCGATCGCATTCGGCAGAGACGCGAGGAGCCTTCGACACTGGTCGAGTGCAACCGGGTGACTGTGGATCTCGCGAATATCCGCGAGCTCGACGATGCCTGGCCCGACGAGGCAGTGGTTGACCGGGATGATCGCCTCCGCCACGATCGAGAGTGGTGACTCGTAGAGCAGATCGTGGGTCTCGGCGACCGGGCCGACGAGCGAGCTCTCGATCGGTAGAACGCCGTAGGGGACACGTCCCGCCGCAACGGCCTCGATCACCTCCGAGAACGTCGGCAGTGGAACGAGACGTGCGGCGGGGAAGAGCCGGTCGCACGCGGCTGCCGAGTGGGCGCCTTCGCGGCCGGGATAGGCGACGGTCAGTTCGATGGAAGCCATGGTGGTGGGAGCGCCTTTCGCTTTGGATCGGTTCGCCGGGAGAGGGGAGCTAGACGGCGCGAGGCAGGCTCGAAGGCGCCGGCTAGCCCGTAAAGGCGAAGCCGAATGGCGCGCGAAGAGAGCGAGTGGAGGGCGCGCGACGCATCGTCCTCACAGGGTACGGGCAGAATCGAGCGCGCGCAACACCGCGTCTCCGACATCGCTCGTCGTGCTCGTTCCACCGAGGTCGGGCGTCGAGGCGCTCTGGAGAGCGGTATCGACGGCGCTCTCGAGTGCTGCTGCCTCGGCGGGGCGCCCGAGGCCGTGGTCGAGGAGCAGCGCCACCGACCGCAGCATTGCAGCCGGGTTCGCGATCCCGAGCACGGCGATCTGCGGCGCGGATCCGTGAACCGGCTCGAAGAGTCCCGGCCCGTCGTCACCGAGCGACGCAGACGCTGCGAGACCGAGGCCGCCCGTCACCGCCGCAGCGATGTCGGAGAGGATGTCGCCAAACGTGTTCTCGGTCACGACCGTGTCGATCGTCTCCGGCGCCTGAACGATCGTCATTGCGAACGAGTCGACGAGCGCGTGATCGAGCGCGACGGCGGGATAAAAGCTCGCTCCCATCTGTGTCACGACATCGCGCCACAGGCGCGAGGTGTGCATGACATTGACCTTGTCGACCGAGGTTAGACGCCCCCCGCGCGCCTCTGCGATCTCGAATCCGCGGCGCGCAATGCGCTCTACCTCGGGGCGAGAGTACTCGCAGGTGTCGAACCAGGTTCCGTCCTCGCGGATCCCCTTTTCGCCGAAGTAGAGACCACCGACGAGCTCCCGGACGATCATGATGTCGATCCCGGGAGCGCGTGCGGGACGGAGGTTCGCGTACACGCCGAGCTCCTTGCGCAGCCCGAGGAGGCCCTGCTCCGGGCGCACCGGCTTTCCCTCGAGCTCGGGGAGGCCGACGGCGGCGAGGAGAACTGCATCGGCCGCGCGGCAGGCCGCGAGCGTCTCATCGGGGAGTGGCGTTCCCTGCGCCAGGATCGCGTTGCCGCCGAATGCGTGCTCGGAGTAGCCGATCCCGAAGGCGTCGAGCACGCGCACAGCCTGCGCCGTGACCTCCGGCCCGATTCCATCGCCTGGCAACACCGCCACGTGGCTCATCGCGGCACCCGATCCTTGTGACACATCGTCACAAACATTGACCTGCGAGGCCGCTGGCTGTGCGAGTCTTGTGACAAATCGTCACAAGCGTTGGTCGTGTGCTGCGGTGCAAGGTGGAGGGCTGACGCGCTCATCGAGTCGCCCGCGAGGTCTCGTAGGCGGTAATCTCGGTCTCGTGGGTGAGCGTCAGGTCGATGTCGTCCAGGCCGTTCAGCAGCCGGTACTGCGTCGAGGCATCGAAGGCGAAGGGAAACACCTTGCCCTCAAGCGTCGTCACGGTGAGTGCCTCGAGGTCGACGGTCAGATCGGAGCCCCGATCGAGGTCGACCGACTCCATCAACTCCTTCACCTGATCCTCGGGCAGCTGGACGATCACCATCCCGACCTTCGCCGCGTTCGACCGGAAGATGTCGCCGAACGAGGGTGCAATGACGACGTCGAACCCTGCATCCTGAAGCGCCCACGCTGCGTGTTCGCGCGAGGAGCCGCAGCCGAAGTTGCGTCCGGCCAGCAGGATGCGAGCGCCTGCGAACTGGGGCTGGTTGAGCTCGAAGCCCGGTCGCTCGTTGCCGTCCTCGTCGAAGCGCCAGTCGAAGAACGCGTACTGCCCGTAGCCTGTGCGCTCGATCCGCTTCAGGAACTGCTTCGGGATGATCTGGTCGGTGTCGACGTCGGGCCGGTCGAGCACCGCGACGCGGGCGCTGACCTCGGAGAACGCCTTCACGACGCCACCGGCTCGGCCGTCAGGGCTCTCACATCGACGAAATGCCCGTGGAGCGCGGCTGCTGCTGCCATCTGTGGGCTGACGAGGTGCGTGCGGCCGCCGCGCCCTTGCCGCCCCTCGAAGTTTCGGTTCGACGTCGACGCGCAGCGCTCACCCGGCGCCAGCACGTCGGGGTTCATCCCGAGGCACATCGAGCAGCCGGCGAGGCGCCACTCGAAGCCCGCGTCGAGAAAGATCTGATCGAGCCCTTCGCTCTCCGCCTGCCGCCGCACCTGAGCAGATCCAGGGACGACGAGCGCGGTCACGCGGGGGTCGATTGTCTTGCCACGAACGATCTCTGCCGCTGCGCGGAGGTCCTCGATGCGCGAGTTGGTGCACGAGCCGATGAAGACGCGGTCGACCGCGATCTCCTCGATCGGCTGGCCCGCGCGAAGGCCCATGTACGTAATGGCCCGCTCCGCAGCGTCCCGGTCGTCGCCGCCCGAGAACGAATTCGGGTCGGGCACGGCGCTCGTCACCGGGACGACCATGCCGGGATTCGTTCCCCACGTCACCTGCGGGGCGAGTCCGGTCACGTCCACGACAACGTGCGTGTCGTACGTCGCATCCGGGTCGGAGGCGAGTTGCCTCCACTCGGTGACGGCCCGCGACCAATCATCGGCCTGCGGCGCGTGCGGACGACCCTCGAGGTACGCGAACGTCGTCTCGTCCGGAGCAATGAGCCCTGCCCGGGCACCCCACTCGATCGTCATGTTGCAGATCGTCATCCGCTGCTCCATCGACAGAGCCTGGATCGCCTCCCCCGCGTACTCGACGACATAGCCGACGCCGCCGTCGACCCCCACCTGTCCGATCGCCCCGAGGATCATGTCCTTCGCGGTCAGGCCCGGTGGAAGATCACCCTGGAACTCGAGCAGCATCGTCTTCGGTCGCTGTTGGTTGAGCGTTTGCGTGGCGAGGACGTGCTCGACCTCGGACGTGCCGATGCCGAATGCGAGCGCGCCGAACGCACCGTGCGTCGAGGTGTGGCTGTCGCCGCACACGATCGTCTTCCCGGGTTGCGTGAGACCGAGTTCAGGGCCGATGACGTGGACGATCCCCTCACTCCCCGATCCGGTGCCGTGGAGCTCGACGCCGAACGCCTCACAGTTCGCCCGCAGCGCGTCGAGCTGTGCCTTCGCCATCGGGTCCGTCACCGGGCCAGGCAGGGTGGGGACGTTGTGATCCATCGTTGCCACCGTGAGGTCAGGCCGGCGGACATCTCGTCCCGCGAGGCGCAAGCCCTCGAACGCCTGTGGGGACGTGACCTCGTGGACGAGGTGCAGGTCGATGTAAAGCAGCGTCGGCTCACCCGGCTCGTCGCGAACGACGTGCAGGTCCCAGACCTTCTCGAACAGGCTCCGTCCTGTCACTAGGCGATCAACACTTTATCGAGAAACGCGTCTGCGTCGGCTTCGATCATGATGGGATCGTAGGTGTCGGAGACCGGCCCGGGCGTCTTCAACCCGTCGCCCGTGACGAGAAGGACGACGCGTGCGCGCGGCCCGATCTGGCCGGCGGCGACAGCGGCCTTCAGCGCGCCGAGCGTGACGCCGGTCGCGGTCTCGCCAAAGACTCCCGTCGTCGCGGCGAGGTGGGCCATGTTGGAGCCGATCTCGTCCTCCGCGACCGTGTGGATCGCGCCGCCGGTAGCGCGGGCGGTCGTGACCGCGAAGTCGCCGTCTGCGGGGTTTCCGATTGCGAGTGAGCGAGCGATGCTCGACGGGCGCACCGGCACCACGCGCGAGCGCTCCCGAAACGCCGTCGCAACGGGTTCGCAGCCGGCCGCCTGACCTCCGAAGAGAGCCGGAGCGCGGCCGTCGACGAGGCCGAGCGCGATGAGCTCCCCGAACCCCTGGCCCACCTTGTGGAAGAGAGCCCCCGAAGCGATTGGGATCGCGACGGCGTCGGGCGTCTCCCATCCGAGCTGTTCCGCGATCTCGTAGGCGAGAGTCTTCGATCCCTCTGCGTAGTACGAGCGGAGGTTGACGTTGACAAACCCCCACGGCAGCTCGAACGACAGCTCGACCGAGAGGCGCGAGCAGTGGTCGTAGGTACCGGCAACGGCATAGATGCGCGGCCCGTAGACGGCGGCCGCAGCGAGCTTCTCCGGCTCGAGGTCGCTCGGGACGAAGACCGCCGCCTCCATGCCCTCTGCCGCAGCGCGTGCGGCGACTGCCCCGGCGAGATTGCCGGTAGACGAGCACGAGAGCGTGTCGAGCCCGAGCTCCTGCGCCTTTCGGGCGGCCACGGCGACCACGCGATCCTTGAACGAGTGCGTCGGGTTCGCGGTGTCGAGCTTGAGCCACAGCTCACCGATGCCGAGCTCCTTGGCAAGCCGCTCCGCCGGCACGAGCGGTGTCATCCCCGGGGCGAGCCGTGCCTCCTTCGGAGCAGCAACCGGGAGCAGGTCCGCGTAGCGCCAGATCGACTGGGGCCCAGCCTCGATCGAGGCGCGGCTGACCCGGGCGCGGAGCGCGTCCCAGTCGTAGGTCGGATCGAGTGGGCCGAAACAGCGTGAGCACGTACCTGTCGCTTCGAGCGGATGCTCGGTCGCGCAGATGCGGCAGCAAAGGGAAACAGCGGGCATGGTAGAGAACCTCCTGGTCGTCGCTCGACATCCGTCCGGGATTGGCACCGTCACCCGATGTGTGGGGCAGGTTGCCGAGGCGTCACAGGGCCGGTCCCTCAGCCTCTCTTGATGCGGAGCGGGACGGGTCCCGCGCCAGGGGAAACTCTAGCGGACGAGGCGACGCTACCGCTGATCGGTCGGCGGGGCGACGTCTCGGAGACCGATGACGGCGACCGGGTGGCCGCTCTCGTCGAGAATCGGCAGGTGATGGATGCCATGCTCCTTCATGAGCGACGCAGCTACCGCACGGCTCTGTTCCGCGCGAATGGTGATCGGATGCGCCGTCATCCACGAGCGGACGCGCGCCTCGCTCGGATGAACACGGCTTCCGAAGGCTCCGAGCAGGTCGCGGGCGGTGATGATTCCGATCGTCTTCCCATACTCCGCGACGACCGCCGATCCGATGTCGAGCTCGCGCATCCGCGTCGCGACTTCACCGAGTGAGTCCTCCGGCGCGACGAGAAGGAGGGGCGCCGTTGGCAGGCCGCCGACGGCCTCTCCTTCGGGGGCAGGCCCGTCCTGATCGTCCCAGTGGTCGGCGGGAGCGGTTGCGTCGGGATCGAGCTCGACGAGGACGACCACGTCCCCCGGCCGTTCTTCGGCCTCGGCCTCACCGGCTCCGGTCTCGTCGAGCGAGAGGATCAGTGGGCCGAGGTAGTGTCCGGCGATCTTCGCCGGCGGCCACCAGAGCTCGTTGAGACTCACGGTCGGTGTCCCTTCGGGGTGGGAGAGGTCGTGGCGCATGAACTGCGGCGCGGATCCGGTCAGCAGCATCCCTCGCAGGACGGGACGAAACGGCTGCGGCTCGAGGTCGGCACCCGCGGCACGCGCAATCGCCTGGGCGGCGACGTCCGCTTGCTGCGCGGCGATGCCTCCCTGCTTGACGGGGAAGGTCGTGATGTCCCCGGCCGCATAGACGCCCGGGAGGCCTTCGACCTTGCAATGGCGGTCGATCGGGATGAAGCCGTTACGGGTCTGCGGCAACCCTGCGAGACGCGGCCCGGTGAGTCGTGGCATCGCGACGACCCGGTCGACGCGCAGCGTCTCGCCTGACGCGAGCGCGAGCTCACCCTCGTGGAAACCAAGGGCGCGCGCTCGTGGCCAGACGTCGATCCCGCGTTCCGCGAGCAGCCGCGTCGTGGCAGCGCTCGCTTCGGCCCCGAACAACTCGAGCGGCTCGCTCTCGGGGGTCGTGAGCACGACCGAAACATCGCGTCGATCCTGACTCTCGAGCCACGAGGCGGTGAGGAGCGCGAGTTCGTACAGAGGGAGACTCCAGATGGCGCCACCCGGGATCGAGAACGCGATCCTGTTGACCGCCCCGGACTCCACCTCACGGAGCAGAGTCGAGAAGCGGTCGATATCGGCCGGGCCGCGGAATGTCAGCGCGCCCCCGATCACAGGCACGGACATTGCCCCGCATGCGACGAGGAGCGCGTCGTACGGGAGCACTCCCCCGTCCTTTGTGAGCGCCTGACAACGATCAGGGTCGACGCCTGCCACCGTCCCGAGGGTGAGCAGCGCGCGCCCGCGGGCGAGGAGCGTGCCGAGGTCGTAGCGTCGTAGCTCGCCGGGAGCGAACGGCGCTGCGACGGAGAGCGGGCGGTAGTAGAAGTGCGGTTCGGGCGCGACGACCTCGATGCCGACGCGCGGGCCTGCGAGCGCCTGGAGCGCGAGCGTTGCCTCAAGGGCGGCGACGCCGCCCCCGATGATCACCACACGCGTCGCCTGCTCGGTCACGAGGGCGCCGATATCCCGATGTGCCCTACTGCACCATGAGCACGTCGCAGTGAGCCTTGCGCTTCACGGAGCCGCTCACGCTGAGACCCAGAATGCTCGAGAGCAGGCTCTGCTGGCGTGTACCCACAACGATCAGATCGGCTCCATGGCGATCTGCGAGCTCCACGATCGCGGTTGCCGGGTCGCCAACGGCGAGCTCGAACTGTCCCTCGATGCCGCGCTCCGCGAGAAACGCCTTTGCATGATCGAGCTCTTCCTCGTGCAACTCGGGTGGGTCGACTGGATCGACACCACCCATCTCGCGTGAGCCGGCGAGCACCGTTGCAACGCTCGTAACGATCACGGTCGAGCCGAATGCAGTCGCGAGATCCGCCGCACGGGCGAGCGCATTCTTCGAGGGCTCTGTCTCGTCATATCCGACAACGATGGTCTTCATCACTCTCTCCTCGCTGCGAGCGCTTCCGGCTCGCGTTCGCTGACGGGACAAGCTTACAACCCGGCCGCCCTGTTCTGACAACCCCAGCTTGCGGGCCGCGTTGCGGGGCGTCATCGGGGAGGGAGCCCATGATTGGTGCGGCGAAGTACGGAGCGCGCGTCGCAGGTGTGGCTGCGGCGGCGGAACGAGGCGAGCCAGATCCCGCTCGAGACCGCACCCCAGAAGGGATGGAACTCGTAGTTGCTGACGTGACTCGAGGCGAGGTCGACCGGGGGCGTGTCGTGGAGTACTGTCACGCCACTGTCGTCGCGGGTTTCCAGAGGAGGTCGGCTGTGGCACGTCTGTCGGGAAAGGCAGCAGTCGTGACGGGAACGTCGCGGGGGCTCGGCCGTGAGATCGTTCTCGCGTTCGGGCGAGAAGGGGCTCGCGTGATCGCGCTCTCGCGAGACATGGCGCGCGGCGAGCAGGTCGCCGCTGAGGCTAACGCCGCGGGTGGCGAGGTCGTCTTCCAGCGGGGCGACGTGACCCAGGAGGAGGACATCGTCGGCGCGATCGAGCGCTGCCAGGCGGAGTTCGGGGGTCTCGACATTCTGGTCAACAACGCGGGCATCCTCGGCGAAGGTCGGCTGCACGAGACGACGAACGAGCAGTGGAACCAGCTCATGGCCGTGCACATGACCGGGACGTTCTGGGGCTGCAAGCATGCGCTGGTCGCGATGCGTGCCGCAGGCAGACCGGGAGCGATCGTGAACACGGGGTCGATCCTTTCCTTCACCGGCGACGGCTACCTCGCCGCCTATACCGCGATGAAGTCGGGCATTCTCGGGCTCACCAAGGCGATTGCGATCGATTACGCGGCCGACGGGATTCGCTGTAACTGCGTCTGTCCGGGCGACATGGAGACGCCGATGATCGACGAGTACTTCGCGGGCACGGAGGACGCCGTCGCCGCTCGGGAGGAGATGGAGTCTGCCTACCCCGGCAAGCGGATCGCGCATCCCGCCGAGGTGGCTGCAGCCGTCGTCTACCTTGCCTCGGACGAGGCGTCGTTCGTCAGCGGCACGTCACTCGTCGTCGACGGAGGGCTGCTCGCGAAGACGTACTGAGGGGCGCCACCGCGAACCGCGGCGACGCCCCCTTTCAGAATCAGCTCGGATCCTGGACGATGCGGATGTAGGGCTTGGGCGACTCCCAGCCGTCGGGCCAGAGCTCACGTGCCTGGTCGTCGCTGACGGAGCCGGCGATGACGACGTCCTCGCCGGGCTGCCAGTTGACGGGTGTCGAGACCTTGTGCCTCGCCGTCAGCTGCAGCGAGTCGATCACGCGAAGCACCTCGTCGAAGTTGCGCCCGGTCGTCATCGGGTACACGAGAATCAGCTTCACTTTCTTGTCTGATCCGATCACGAACACGTTCCGGACGGTCTGGTTATCGACCGCAGTGCGATCTGCAGGATCGCCTGAGACGTCAGCGCCGAGCATTCCGTAGAGCTGCGAGACGTTGAAGTCGACGTCGGCGATCATCGGGTAATTCGGGGCGTAGCCCTGCGTCTCCTCGATGTCGGCCGACCACGCCGCGTGCTTGTCGAGCGGGTCAACCGAGAGCCCGATGATCTTGACGCCGCGGCTGTCGAAGTCGGGCTTGATCTTCGCCATGTAGCCGAGCTCGGTCGTGCAGATCGGCGTGAAATCCTTCGGATGCGAGAACATCACCGCCCACGAATCGCCGATCCAATCGTGGAAGCTGATGCGCCCCTCCGTCGTGTCGGCGTCGAAATCGGGCGCGACGTCTCCAATGTGCAATGCCATGTAGTTGCCTCCTCGAGCTGTCGAAACGGGATCATCCCACCTCATTACTTCAATTTGGAAAGTATAGATCTCTCGCAGGAGTACCAGCCCCCGATGGCGACGGCCTCGCTTACTCCGTCTCGTACTGCGACAGCATCACTGCGCCGAGCGAGGCCGACGCGACGAGCGTTGCGTAGTTCGCGATCACCCCGCGGCGGTAGCGCGGCTCGGGCTCGACCCATTCCTTGAGCCGCTCGGCGATGTCGACGTCGGTGAGCTCGACGTTGAGCTCCTGGTTCTCGACGTCGATGACGACGATGTCGCCCTCGCGGAGGGCTGCGATCGGGCCACCACGCGATGCCTCCGGGGTGACGTGGCCGACCATGAATCCGTGTGTCGCGCCAGAGAAACGACCGTCTGTGATCAGCGCCACCGACTCCGACAGGCCCTCTCCGACGATCGCGCCGGTGACGTGGAGCATCTCGCGCATCCCGGGGCCGCCGTGCGGCCCTTCGTAGCGGATCACGACGACGTCGCCGGCGACGACCTTGCCGGCCTTGACCGCAGCGAAGGTGTCCTCCTCGGAGTCGAAGACGCGCGCCGGGCCGCGGTGCAGCGTGCGGTCGTGCCCCGCGAGCTTCACCGCGCACCCCTCGGGCGCGAGGTTGCCGTAGAGCACCGCAACACCCCCGCGGGCCTTGAGCGGCGTCTCGATCGGGACGACCACCGTCTGCCCCTCCTTCTCGACCGCCGAGTCGGCGATCTCGCCCAGCGTGCGGCCGTCCACCGTCAGTGCGCCGTCGTTCAGTAGTCCAGCCTTCTTCAACTCGCGCGCGACGAGCGCAACACCGCCCGCATTGAACATGTCGCTCGCGTGCCAGCGCCCCCACGGCTTCATGTCCGCGACGATCGGCGTCCTTGCAGAGATGCGCTCGAAGTCGTCGAGCGTGAAGTCGACGCCGAAGTCGCGCGCGATCGCGACGACGTGCAACGCCGCGTTCGTCGAGCCCCCCGTTGCCGCCACCGACGCGACGGCGTTCTCGAACGACTCCTTCGTCACGAGCGAGCGGGGCGTGACGTTGTCACGAACGAGCTGTACCACGAGCCGGCCCGCCTCGTACGCGGCCTCCTCCTTCGTCCGATGCATCGCCGGTATCCCATTCGTCCCGAACGGCGAGAGGCCGAGGAAGTCGAGGATCGTCGACATCGTGTTGGCCGTGAACTGGCCGCCGCAGGCTCCCGCCCCGGGACACGCAGCGGACTCGAGCTCGTGCAGGTCGGCTGCCGTGATCTTCCCGGCGGCATAGGCGCCGATTCCCTCGTAGACGTCGCCGATCGACACCTCGCGCTGGCGGTAGATGCCCGGAGCAATCGAGCCGGAGTACGAGATCACCGCAGGGATGTCCAGGCGGCCGACCGCCATCGCCGCGCCGGGGTTCGTCTTGTCGCAGGCGACGAGTTGGACGAGGCCGTCGAACAGATGGCCGCGACAGACGAGCTCGATCGAGTCGGCGATCACCTCCCGCGAGATGAGCGAAGCCCGCATGCCAGACGTCCCCATCGCGACTCCGTCCGAAACCGCGATCGTGTTGAACTCCATCGGCGTGCCACCCTCATCGCGGATCCCGCGTTTCACGTGCACCGCGAGATCGCGCTGGTTCAGGTTGCAGGGCATCGTCTCGATCCAGGTCGTCCCGACGCCAATGATCGGCTTTGCGAGATCCTCATCGGTGAAGCCGGTAGCCTTCAGCATCGCGCGAGCTCCGGCCCGGTCGGGGCCGTCGGTCAATGCTGCGCTATGGCGCTTGGCAGGATCGGACGGGAGATCGTACGGGGTGCTCACGGCTGTCCTTTCTCGATGGGGTAGTTCTCACGGCGGCACCACTCGCTGAAGGAGCCAGGATAGAGACGGACATCCTCGCGGCCCGCAAGAACGAGCTTTAGGGCGACGACGCACGCCGTCACGCCCGATCCGCAGTAGGCGACGAGCTCCGGCGCTTCCGCCAGGTCGTCAGGCAGTGAATCCTCGAAGTACGCGTTGCGCGCACCGGGAATCCGGCCGGGCACGGGGTCGAGTGGCTCCTCGTCACCGAGCCAGCGCGGCTCGCTGCGGGCGTCGAGAAGTGTGAGCGAGGGGTCGTCGAGGCGCGCGAGGATCTCCTCGGCAGTGATCGTGTCATCGTCTCGAGGACGTGCCTCGAATTCGCCTCGCACGGGTGCGAACGGCGTTGTCATCAGGGGGCCGATGTAGCCCCGGAGATCGAACGTTCCAGCCAAGTCGTGGCCGAGGTGGCGGAGCAGCCACCAGCACCGGGCAGCCCATCCCGAGCCGTCATCGATGGCGAGGACGTAGTCAAATCGTCCGACACCGACGCGCCTGAAGGCCTCCTCGAGCTGTTCGACACCCGGTAGGGGGTGCCGTCCCCCGACTGCGGGGTCGGGGCCGATCGCCGACAGGTCCAGCTCGGGATCGAGATGCGCGACGCCGGGGATATGGCCTTCCAGAAACGCGGCCCGGGGCCGCACGTCGATCAGCCGGTAGCTCACCGGAGAGCGCCTCGCGGGGCCACAGCCAGTTCGAGCACTCGGTGGTCGGGGAAGAGATCCTGGATCGACGCGACGCACCCTTCCGCATCCGAGACCCACGCGATCACCGTGGGGCCTGATCCGGAGAGTGTCGCTCCGAGGCATCCGGGCGGCGGGGTACGACGGACGACGTCCAGTACCTCCGACGGGCGGTACGGTTCGTGGAGCCAGTCGTCGAGCGCTGCCGCGAACAGCGTTGCGTCACCACTCGCCGCTCCTGCTCCGAGGAGCGCAGCACGTCCTGCGCTCGCGGCCGCCTCCGCATGCGGGACCGTCGCAGGCAGAGCTCCGCGGGACATCTTGGTCGACGTTCTCGAGCTCGGGATGATGGCAATCGCTTCGAGCGGGAGCGTCTCCGCAATGCGCGCGATCTTTCCGTCCCAGGCGAGGGTCAGGCCGCCGAGGAGTGCGGCGCCGAGATTGTCGGCGTGTGGTTCGAGCCTCAGGCCAGCCGCGAGCAACTCCTCCGGGCTCGCATCCGGCGCTGCCGCGACGAGGCCGAGTGCGATCGCAGCTGCCGACGAGCCGAGTCCGCGCTCGAGAGGGATCGCATTCCGGAAACGGAACTGCTTTCCGGTCGGATCGGCGAGGAGCGAGTACGCGCGCACGGCGAGGTTGTTCTCATCGAGCGAGAGCTCGGACGATCCCTCTCCTTCGATGATCACGCCTGATCCGCTCGTCACCTCGAGCTCGTCCCAAAGATCGAGCGCGACCGCGGCTGTGTCGAAGCCGGCGCCGATGTTTGCGGACGTGGCGGGGGCTCGGACGATCATGCGCGGGCTGCGGCGGCGATCGCGTCGGGATCTGCGTCGACCTGGGCGCGCGGTGGCGCATAGCGGTCGGCCGCTTCCGTGTCCTTGAGGCCGTGGCCGGTAATCGTGACGACGACCCGCTCGCCCAGGACTGCGCCGCGTCGAATCGCGGCGAGGCCGGCTGCCGAGGACGGCTCGCAGAACAGCCCCTCGGTTGTCGCGAGCTCGAGCCATGCGGCCACGATCTCGTCGTCCGAGACGGTGACGATGGTCGCTCCCGCAGCCTGCACGCTTGCGGCGTGCACCGGGTCACCGATCCGGATCGCAGAGGCAAGCGTCGTCGGCCGGTGCTCGGCCTCGACCGAGTAGATCGGCGTGGAGATCCCGAGCTCTCCAATCGCGATCGCGTAGGCCGACGTGTTGCCCCCACCTCCGTACGGAATCACGAACGCGTCGGGCGCCGTGCCGAGCTCCTCGACGATCTCGTAGACGGCGGTCTTCTGGCCCTCGCGACGATAGGGGTTGACGGAGTTGACAAGGACGTGTGTTCCCCGGCGGGAGAGCTCCTGTGCTGCGGCAAGGGCCTCGTCGAAATCGCCCCGGATTTCGAGCACCTTCGCGCCGAGCATCCGCGTCTGCGACACCTTGGCGCCCGCGACCGCGCCCTCGGGCGTGAGCACGACGGCGGGGATCCCCGCGCGAGCGGCATAGGCTGCGGCCGACGCAGCCGTGTTGCCGGTCGAGGCACAGATCACCGCCTCGGCACCGTCCTCGGCCGCCTTCGAGACGGCCACGGTCATGCCCCGATCCTTGTACGAGCCCGTCGGGTTCGACGCCTCCCACTTGAGCCAGATCTCCACGCCCAGGCGCTCCGAGAGACGGGGCGCGCTGAGGAGCGGCGTAGACCCTTCGCCGAGCGAGATGACGGGCGTTGCCTCGCTCACAGGAAGGGCAGCGCGGAAGCGATCGATCAGCGCGATGGTCACGCCCAGCCCAGCTCGGCGACGCCTCGGCCCGAGATGACGGGCATCGCGGTTGCCTCGCCGCGGGCCTCGGGCAGAGCCCGGATCGCGGCGAGAGCGGCATCGACCCGCCCCGATGCAGCCTCGTGCGTCACGACGTGGAGGACGGCGCGCCCTTCGACCTGCTGCTGCACGAGCTGCGCGACGGAGACGCTTTCGGATGCGAGCTCCTGCGCGATGCGCGCGAGGACGCCTGCTCGATCCTCGACCTCGAGCCGGAGGTAGAACGGCGAGGCGAGCTCGCCTGGAGGCAGCCGCTCGAGCGTGCGCCAGACCGGGTCGTTCTGGAGGAATCCTGACCCGGTCGTCCCGACGACGGAGACCATGTCGGCAACGACGGCGGATGCGGTCTCGATCCCGCCGGCTCCAGGCCCTTCGAGCGTGATCTCGCGGATCGCGTCGCCGTGCAACATCACCGCGTTGAAGGCTCCCTCCACCGCGGCAAGTGGATGGTGGCCGTCCACGAACGCCGGCCCGACCCGCACGTCGACGCGGTCGCCGACGAGCGATGCCCGCCCGATCAGTTTGACGTGCATGTCGAGCGCTCGCGCGGCAGCGACGTGGTCGAGCGTGACCCCCTCGATGCCTTCGACCTCGACCCAATCGAGTGGGACCCGGGAGCCGAACGCGACGGTGGCGAGGATCGCCGTCTTTGCAGCGGCGTCGAGCCCGCCGACGTCCTCGGTCGGATCGGCCTCGGCGAAGCCGAGCCGTTGGGCCTCGGCTAGGGCATCGCCGTACGAGCGGCCCTCCTCCATCGCGGAGAGGATGAAGTTCGTCGTCCCGTTGACGATCCCGAGAACCCGATGCACATTCGTGACGATGAGGGACTCACGCAACACCTTGATTACGGGGATCGCAGCGCAAACGGACGCCTCGAATCGCAGCTGCACGCCACCTGCGGCCGCCGCTTCGAACAGCTCGGTGCCGCGTCGTGCGACAAGTTGCTTGTTCGCGGTCACGACGGGGCGTCCCGACCGCAGCAGCTCGAGCACGTACCCACCCGCCGGGTCGACGCCGCCCATCACCTCGGCGACGACCTGGATCGAGGGGTCGCCGAGGATGTCGCCGATGTCGACGGTGAGAACGCCCGGCGCCGGCGAGAACCCTCGGTCCTTGCTCGTGTCCTTCACGAGCGCACGAGTCACCCTGAGGCGGTGGCCGGTGGCGCGCTCGATCTCGTCGGCCGACTCCTCGAGCAGGCGGTGCACCGCGGCACCGACGGTGCCATACCCGAGGAGCGCTACCGGTACGTCGACAGAGGCCACGTCCTAACGGTCCCCGGCGCGGTGCATCAGGCTGCGGAGATCCTTGCCGACGGTCTCGAGCTGGGACTGTGCCGCCTCGGCGCGCATCGCCTTGAGCCGTGCCTCGTTGTTGTCCATGTCCTCGACCCACTCGCGCGCGAACGCGCCGGACTGGATGTCGGCCAGGATCCCCTTCATCTCCTCGCGGACGTGCTCGTCGATCACGCGCTTGCCGCGCGTGTAGTCGCCGAACTCGGCCGTGTCCGAGATGGAGTAGCGCATGCCGGCGAGGCCGTTCTCCCACATCAGGTCGACAATCAGCTTCAGCTCGTGGAGGCACTCGTAGTAGGCGATCTCGGGTGCATACCCGGCCTCGACGAGCGTCTCGAAGCCGGCGCGGACGAGCTCGGACGTGCCGCCGCAGAGAACCGCTTGCTCGCCGAAGAGGTCCGTCTCGGTCTCCTCCTTGAACGTGGTCTCGAGGATGCCCGCCCGCCCCGCACCAATGCCGACGGCGTAGGCAAGCGCGAGGTCGCGAGCGCCGCCCGAAGCGTCCTGCTGGATCGCGATCAGGGCTGGCGTGCCGTAGCCCTCCGTGAAGAGACGCCGCACGACGTGGCCCGGGCCCTTCGGGGCGACCATGATCACGTCGTGGGAGGCGTCGGGGGCGATGCGCTCGTAGAGGACGTTGAACCCGTGGGCGAAGAGAACAGCGGCTCCCGGCGCGAGGTTCGGCTCGACGTGATCGGCGTAGACCTGCGGCTGCACCTGATCGGGCAGGAGCATGGCGACGAGCTGTGCGCCCGAGACCGCATCCGCAATGGTACGCACCGTAAGTCCAGTCGCCTCTGCCTCGCCCCACGAGGCAGACCCCTCGCGGAGGCCGACCTCGACCTCGACACCGGAGTCGCGGAGGTTGAGCGCATGGGCGTGCCCCTGGCTCCCGTAGCCGATGACCGCAACCTTGCCGTTGAGGAGTCCGAGGTCGCCGTCGCGGAGAATCGTTGCCATGTCCTTGATGTCCCTTCGTTGGTGTCGAATGAGTGCGTGGAGCTGGATCAGTTGATCGCGGAGAGGCGCGACGCCTTGCGGGCGGAGGCACGCGCAATTCCGACGCGTCCTGTCCGCACGAGCTCCTTGATGCCGTACGGTCGGGCGAGCTCCTCGAACGCGTCGAGCTCCTCCGGCGTGCCCGTAAGCTCGAACGTCACGGTGTCCGGGCCGAGGTCGACGACGCGGCCCTTGAACGCCTCGGCGGTCGAGACCAGCTCCGCGCGTCGCTCGGGGTCGGCGCCGACCTTGAGCAACAGAAGCTCACGCTCGACGGCCTCCTCCGGGGCGAGTTCGGTGACGCGGAGCACATTCACGAGCTTGTGGATCTGCTTCTCGATCTGCTCGAGCGAGTGGTGCTCGGCATCGACGCGCAGCGTGATGCACGAAACCCCTGGGCGCTCGGTCGGGCCGACGGCGAGCGAGTCGATGTTGAATCCGCGGCGGGCGAACATCGTCGCGATGCGCGCGAGAGCGCCCGGCTTGTCTTCGAGGAGAACGGAGATCGTGTGCTTCACGACGTCGCCTCGACGGGATCCTGGTACTCGACCATGTCGATTGCGGCGGCTCCGGAGGGGATCATCGGGAAGCATTGCTCGGCAGGGTCGACGCGGCAGTCGATCACGACGGTGCGGTTGAGCGAGAGCGCCTCGCGCAATGCTGGCTCGAGCTCTGCTTCGGACTCGACGAGCATCCCCACCCCCCCGTAGGCCTCGGCGAGCTTGACGTAATCAGGCACGTCTGCGCCGAGTCCGACGTGCGAGCGCCGGCCGTCGAAGAACATGTCCTGCCACTGCGTGACCATGCCGAGGTAGCCGTTGTTGACGAGCACCACGATGATCGGAAGGTCGTCGATCACGGCCGTCGTGAGCTCCTGGGCGGTCATCTGGAAGCAGCCGTCGCCGTCGATGCAGACGACTGTTGCCTCGGGCCGTGCGGCCTTCGCGCCGATTGCAGCGGGGATCCCGTATCCCATCGTGCCGAGCCCGCCCGAGGTGATGAAGTTGCGCGGCTTCTCGGTGAGGATGTACTGCATCGCCCACATCTGGTGCTGTCCGACGCCTGTCGTGACGATCACGTCGTCGCCGGCGGTGAGCTCCTGCAGGGTCTCGACCACCTTCTGCGGCTTGAGCCACTCGCCGCCCGAGCCGTAGCGCAGCGGAAACTCGTCGCGCAGGTCCTCGATCCGCCGCACCCAGGCCGAGGGGCCGGGCACGCCTGCGGCACGGTGCTTGCCAACCGCGATCGCGAGCTCGTGTACCGCCTTCTTGAGTGGGCCGACGACCGGGATATCCGCGTCGCGGAGCTTCGAGATCTCCGCCGGGTCGATATCGAGGTGGATCACGGTCGCCCCGGGCGCGAAGGCGGTCAGCTTGCCGGTGACGGGGTCGTCGAAGCGAGAGCCGATCGCGACGAGGACGTCGCAGGTGTTCATGGCGATGTTCGCCCACTTCGTGCCATGCATCCCGGGCCACCCGAAAAAGAGGGGGTGTGTCTCGGGGAAGGCGCCCTTGCCCATGAGAGTGGTCACGACGGGTAGCTCGCCGACCTCGGCCAGAGTGCGCAGCTCGTCGCAGGCGTCGCCATTAATCGTGCCACCGCCGACGTAGAGGACGGGCTTCTCGGCCTTCGCGATCCGTTCTGCTGCGTCGCGGATCTGCAGCGGATGCACTTTGCGCGGCGGGCGCCACCCGGGCAGATCGACGGTCTCCGGGTAGGTGAAGTCGAGCTCGGCCTCCTGGATGTCGCGCGGCACATCGACGAGAACAGGCCCGCAGCGCCCGGTGCTTGCAACGTGGAACGCAGCCTTGATCACGGCGGGAATGTCCTTCACGTTCTGGACGAGCCAGGAGTGCTTGACGATCGGCATCGTGATCCCGGTGATGTCGCACTCCTGGAAGGCGTCGGTGCCGATCAGGGTGGAGCGCACCTGGCCGGTGATGCAGACGAGCGGCGTCGAGTCCATCCACGCGTCGGCGATCGGCGTGACGAGGTTCGTGGCGCCGGGGCCGGAGGTGCCGATCCCGACGCCGACCTTGCCGGAAGCGCGTGCGTAGCCCTGCGCCATGTGCCCTGCGCCCTGCTCGTGGCGCGCGAGAACGTGGCGCACGGTGGTGCCGCGCGCCATCGCGTCGTAGGTCGGCATGATCGCGCCCCCCGGGATCCCGAACATCACCTCGACACCCTCGGCCTCGAGGGAGCGCAGGATCGCGTCTGCTCCGTTCATTCTCATTTCCTGTCCTTCGGTCTCACGGTGCCTCGTCCCTTCTCCGGCCGCCAGGTTGGCGACCGGTGCTGATTCCGTCGCCGTCTGCACTGATCGGGCCCTGTGCGTGAGCGACGTCTCCCTAGCGGGGGAGAATCGTAATGAGCTCGATGCCTACGCCGCGCGATATGGCGCAGCCGTGAATGGCAGAGCGCGGATCGCTGTCGAACGACGAGACGGAGTGGCAGAGCATCTGTCCTGAAGCATGCCTGGACCCGCGAGGGGCCGCAAATAGAAGGCGCCGAACTGGGCGCGGAGTGGCGCCGTTGACGCTCAACAGGAGACTGTTACGACAGTTCGACGCGACCGCTATGACGGCCCTACTCAACCCCCCGCCGGCAGCCGCCGCTCACTCATCCCCGTGTACCTCACTACCCGCCCTGGTGTGGACTGCGGCACCGTTCAATGTCCTCGATCGCTGGTCGGCTCGGCGTTTCGCTTGCCATATTCACCCGTCGGCGGCGCCGCTACTCGAGCAATCACGCTGCGTATCGCATAGATCGACGAGTCTGTGCATACTATGCAGATGAAGACCGTGAGCATTGTTGGCGCGGCCGGGTACACCGGGCAGGAGACGCTCGACCGCGTCCTCGGGCACCCGGGGCTCGAGCTCGCCGCCGTCGGGTCGGACTCGCTCGCCGGGCAGTCCGCGAACGCCCTCGATCCGCGGCTCGCAGGCACGGCGGTGCCCGATTTCGTCTCGAACGCAGAGGCGCTCGCGCACGAGACGGACGTGACGATCCTCTGCCTCTCCCACGGCGGGTCGGCGACGATCGAGGAGATTCCGTCGGGTGTCGTCGTCGATCTCTCCGGCGCGCATCGCCTCAGGGACGCAGCCGGCTACTCCGCCTGGTACGGCTTCGAGCACCCGCATCCCGAGCGGCTCGGCGACTGGGTTTACGGGCTGCCCGAGCTCGTCGCCGAGACAGGCCGTCTGATCGCGAACCCCGGGTGCTATGCGACCGCCACGCTCCTTGCGCTGGCGCCGATTGCAGGGGCGATCGATCCGGGCTCCGTCGTCGTCGACGGCCTCTCGGGGATGACCGGTGCCGGCCGGACGCCGAAGGACGCCTCCCACGCCGGGTTCGTGCTCGAGAACGTCAGCCCCTATCGCGTTGGCGCCCACCAGCACGTGCCCGAGATCGCGCAGCTGCTCGGCTTCCCCGTCTCGTTCACGCCGCACCTGCTGCCCGTGCGCCGCGGCCTGCTCGCGACGTGCAACGTCCGCTCTACCGGCGCCGACCTCCGCTCCCTGCTCGTGAAGGCCTATGCGGGGAGCGACGTGGTGTCCGTGCTGCCCGAAGGCGTCGCGCCCGAACTGGCGCGGGTCCGCGGCACCGACCGGGCCGAGATCGGCGTCTTCTCGGACCGGTTCACCGACCGCACCGTCGTGATCTGTGCCGAGGACAACCTGGGCAAGGGCGCTGCGGGGCAGGCGATCCAGAACGTCAACCGGGCGCTCGGCTTCGCGGATACGGCCGGGTTGCGGCTCCACGGAGTATTGGTCTAAACCTTTATGTCGGTGACCGCTGCTGAGGGCTTTGTCGCGAGTGGGATCTCAGCCGGGATCAGGCCCTCCGGGAAGCCGGACGTCGCCGTCGTCCGCTCTGTCCCACGCGCCGTGGGGGCCGCGCTGTGGACTACCAACCGCGTTCAGGCGGCGCCGGTGACCGTGTCGAAGCGCCACCTCGCCGTCGCTCAACCCCAGGCCGTCCTGATCAACGCCGGCAACGCAAACGCGGCAACCGGAGCACAGGGCGAGGCGGACGCCGTCGCGTCTGCCGAGGGGCTTGCACTGACCCTCGGACTCGCTACCGAGGAGATCATCGTCCTTTCGACCGGCGTCATCGGCACACGCCTCCCGGTCGACAAGGTGCTCGCAGGGTCCCGGGGCGCCCCCCGCGCCCGCGCCCCCCCCGGGGGCGGGGGGGGGGGGGGGGGGGCGGGCCGGGGGGGAGATCAGACCCTCAGACCTGGTAGCAGCGGAAGCCGACGGCGTAGGTGCAGCCGGCCTCGGGG
>JAJAZN010000149.1 GCA_026785685.1 Thermoleophilia bacterium | reverse complement strand
GTGACGTCCTGGACGAAACCGCCCCTCGGTACCTCGCGGTCCGCGATCAACGTCATGCCGAAGAGGTCGCAATAGAACGCGATCGACCGATCGGCGTTCGCGCAGGCGATTCCGAAGTGATGCAGTCCACTGATCACACGACCATCTCCGGGTACTTCCACTCTCGTCCGGCAAACGTCTCCCGCAGGCGATCTCGCAGCAGGATCGTCTCCGAGAGATTGTCACACTCGTTGCAGTGCTCCCAGTCGAGCCAGACGTACTCGAGCCCGACGAAGCCGTCGTAGTCGGCCCCTTCGAGGACGTCGATCATACGCTCGAAGTCGATCTTGTTCTCGCGCAGCGGGGCCTGCATGCGACCCTGCCGGGCGCCGCGAACGTGGCAGTGGCGGGCAAAGGGAGCGAGGGCCTCGATCTCGCTCTCGGCGATGCCCTGGTAGACGAAGTGGCTGTAGTCGAGGGTCAGCTCGAGCCCGGGGACTCGTTCGAGCAGTGCGAGCGCACGAGCGGGAGTGGGGGCGACCGAGCCGAGATGAGGCTCGATCGAGAGACGGACGTCCCGCGCGCGGGCGGCGTCGACGCGGCGGCTGAGCTCGACCGCCGCTCGCGCAAGCGAGTCCTCTGGCGTCTCGTGCTCCCAGTCGATCCCCGGCAGGATCGTCATGCCCGGTGAACGGAGTCTGGCTGCGAAGTCCAGCATGTCCTCGAACAGCGCCAACGACGCCGTCCGCTCCTCCGCGTGGGGGTGGTTGGGCGCCAGCGTGCGGAAGTCGGTCCACGGAATCACGAAAACGTCGGCGACCTCGAGACCACGACCGCGCACCTGTTCGTCGAGGCGTGCCGCGGAGCGGGCGACGTCGGCGCGGACGTCCTCGAGCCGGAGTGAGGAGCGGGCCTCCATAAGGCAGATGTCGACGCCGTCGAGTCCGAGCAGGCGGACGAGCTCGAGGATGTGCTCGTGCTCGAGCAGGCGGAACGTGTCGTCGGCGCACGCGAGCTTCATGTCGGTCGTCTCCTCTTCGTCGGCTCGGGCTCGTACAAGACTGCTGCCTTCATGACGTGCTCTCCTTTCAGCGTGATCGGACGTGCTTGTCGAGCAGGGCGTCGAGTGCCAGGCGGTCGCTCCACGTGTCTGCCCACGAGTCTGCGTTCATCGGGATTGCATCCACCGACCACCATGTGCCCGTGTAGCCCGCATCGACGACAGCAGGGATGAGCGCGTCGAAGTCGATGATCCCCTTGCCGATGCCGAGGTGCGTACCGAAGGCGTTGTGCCAGGTGTTGGAATCCGTGTCGCACACGTGCATGTGCCCGATCTTGCCCTTCATCATCTCCACGAATTCGAGCTGACCACCGGCCAGGCGCTCCTGCGGCTGAACCTGATTGTGGGCGAGGACGGCACACGCCTCGACGTGGCCGATGTCGTACATGAGCTTGAGGTTGTCGTCCCCGACGTCGTTCAGGAGCTTCACGGCCTCGGACGGCTTGACGAAGATCTGGCCGGACTCGAGCTCCCACAGCATCTCGACGCCTTCCTCGCGACCACGCTGGGCATGCTTCCGGAACACCGTCACGACGCGATCCCAGACCTTGTCGTAGTCGGCGTCGTGGGCAAGCGGGCCGAAGTCGCCCGGGTCGACGCGCATCGACGGGATCCCGCAGTCGACGCAGAACTTCAGGTACTCCTCGAAGCACTTCTCGTATTCAGCCACGACCTCGTCGGAGCCGGTGGCCCATGGGAGGCGGCCGAAGTCGCCGTAGGGGCCGGGTGCGTAGCCGACGAGCTCGAGGCCGTGCTCCTCCGTGATCCACTGGACGAGCTTCTTGCGGCTTGCCTCGTCCGGGTACTTCTCGACTGTCGCATGGTCGAAGAATCCCGCCAGCTCGATTCCGTCGTACTCGAATGCAGACAGCACCTTCACCACCTGCTCGAGCGTCGGCATCGGATCGAACCCGAATGCGAGACACCAGCTTCCTCGCGAGATCTTTGCCTCCATCGTTCTCCTCCTCCTCCTTTACGAACGTCATCATCTGGGGATCTGGGATCGTGCGACTCACGTTGTCACCCGCTGTCGCGACCGTGGCACAGCAGAGCTGCCGCGGGCCTCGAAGGTCGTCGGCAGCACCACTTGCCGCCGCCGCCGGTTCGGAGTCGCGAGGCGGGCAAGCAGCAGCTCCGCAGCCGTCCTCCCGAGAGCGTCCATGTCGCGACGCACGACGTCGAGGGGTGGAGCGTGGAAGCTCGTCAGCTCGGTCTCCTCGCAGGCCACGACCGAGAGGTCATCGGGAATGCGCAGGCCAACGTCGCGGATCGCCCCGAAGAAGCCGGCGAAGAGCTGGTTGTTGCCCGCGATGATCGCGGTCGGAGGCTCGGCCAGGGCCAGGATCTCGCTGACTGCCCGGTACCCGTCCTCGATCGTCATCCCGCCCGACCTGCACAGAGTGGTGTCACGCGGGATCCGGAGCCGATCGAGCTCGGCATTGAACGTCTCGATGCGCACACGGCTACCTCGCTGCGACGGCGTGCCCGCGATCAGCGCGATCCGCCGGTGGCCGAGGCTCGTGAGGTGCGTGATCGCCTCGCCGAGCCCGGCTCCGTGATCCGACAGAACGGCGTCGGCGCGAGAGCCAGGCACGTCGCGGTCGAGCAGCACCGACGCCTGAAAGGAGCCGATCCTGTCGCCCAGTCCGGCGGCGCCTTCGTTCGCGGCGGCGATGATGAGCCCGTCGAGGCGGCGCTGGCGGAAGGCGGAGATCAACTCCGCCTCGTGATCGGCGTCGTTCGCGGAGTTGGCGATCATCAGTGCGTATCCCCGAGGGCTGAGAGCGGTGTCCGCGGCCTTTGCGATTGCGGCGAACAGGGGGTTCGAGATGTCGCTGACGATGAGACCGACGGCCCCCGTCGTCCCGGTGCGCATGCTCCTCGCGGAGACGTCGGGCCGATAGCCGAGCGCCTCGCTCGCGAGGAGCACGCGATCGCGTACTTCGGGACGAACGAACGGCTGATCGTTCAGAGCACGCGAGACGGTCGAGACGGAAACCCCGGCCTCGCGTGCGACATCGTGGAGAGTGGCGGTCTTCAGTGAATAACTCGGCTTGGGAACGTTTCTTGGGAACGTTTGCAACGCTAGTCCTAGCGCGCGCCCCGTGTCAAGACAGAACAGTTCGGCAGGACTCATTCGAAGGTCGGCAGCGGGTCGAGCAGCCCGACGCCGGGAGGATCGAGGGCAAAGACAGAGACGAAGCGAACGGTGTCCGATCCGACATTCCTGACCGAGTGACGCGCCCCCGACGGGATGTGTACGAAGCCGTGTGGCTCGACCACGCCGGAGAGCCGATCGATCGCGATCTCGGCCTCGCCGGCGAGCACGTAGATCAGTCGTTCCGAGCCGGGGCGCCATTGCAGGCGCTCCTCGCTCTCACCCGGCGCGAGTTCGACACACGTCGACTCGAGCAGCTCGTTGCTCGGGAGCGCGCCCGCATGCTCGACGCGAGCGACGACGGGAACAGGATCGAGCTCGGCCGGACCGAAGTGCTCGGTCTGGAGTCGACGACCACGCCAGTTCGGCGCCACCACGCACCACATGCAGCAATCCGTGCCGTTCGTGCCGAAGGGGTCGTGAAACGCGCCGGTCGGGATCAGGCAGAAGTCCAGTGCCTCCATCACGAACGACGTGCTGCCGACAGTCAGCTCGAGGTTCCCTTCGACGACGAAGTACACCTCCGCTGCTCGCGGGTGTGAATGCGCGATGGGCGGCAACGGATCGTTCGCAAACCAGTCGTTGCCGGCAGGCCAGTACAGCGTCTTGCCCCGGGTGCGCTCCGAGAAGAAGTATGGCTGGGCGATCCAGGCCTCCGGATCGATGGTTCCGTCCGGGCGCGAGGCTCGAGGGAGCAGGGCTCTCACGGCGCTCCGGAGTCGCTCGGCGACTCGACGAGCTGTCTGACGCACTTCACGATCGCCTCTGCGGTCGGGATCAGGGCTGCCTGTAGCTCTGGCGCAGCCGGCATGCGAACGTCCGGCGTCGCGAGCCGCATGATCGGCGCGTCGAGCTCGTACAGCAGATGCTCCGCAATCCCTGCTGCGATCTCCGCTCCGAAGCCGCCCGTGCGGTTCGCTTCGTGCACGACGATGACGCGCCCGTGGGCTGCGCGCACGGCAGCAGCGATCGCCGCCTCGTCGAGTGGCGCGAGCCAGCGAAGGTCGAGGACGCCCACCTCGATCCCCTCGGACGCGAGCAGGGAAGCCGCCTCGAGAGATCGGTGGAGCATCGTTCCCCAGGTGATGATGACCGCGTCCGCGCCGGCACGGCGCATCCTCGCGCCCCCGACGGACTCGAGCATCTCCTCGTCGACCACGCCCTCGATCGTGTAGAGGGATCGCGATTCGATGATGACGCACGGATCGTCGTCGGCCACCGCTGCGCGGAGCATCGAGTAGGCGTCTTGCGGGGTTGCGGGGAGCCCGACGCGGAGCCCCGGAATGTGGGCCAGGAGCGCCTCGAGGCTCTGGGAGTGTTGCGCGCACGAGCCGGGTGTGGCTCCCTGCTGCGTGCGCACGACGAGCGGCGCGCTTGCCCTGCCCGATGTCACGTAGCGGACGTTCGCCGCCTGGTTGACGAGCTGGTCGAGGGCAACGAGCAGGAAGTCCGCCCACATCACCTCCACGATCGGCCGCAACCCCTCGAGTGAGGCGCCAACCGCAGCGCCGAGGATTGCGCTCTCGCTGATCGGCGTGTCGAACACGCGCTCGGCACCGAACCGCTTCTGCAGTCCCCGGGTGACGCCGAAGATGCCTCCTGCCGCCCCGACGTCCTCGCCGAAGACGAGCACCTCGGGCCTGCTCTCGAGCTCGTTGCCGAGTGCCCGGTTGACCGCCTGGCCGAACGTGAGTGATTCTTGGCTGATGCCGGAAGCCCGCTCCGGGGTCGAGGGTATCGCCGCACTGACGTGATCTCTCGCGGTGCTTCGCTCCGGCGGCGGTGCGGCGAGTGCGCGCTCCGTAGCGGTGTCGATCAGCTCCTGGACAGCCCGTTCGACCGTCGCGACCTCTGCGGACGAGCTGCTCGCTTCAGCGGCGGCCCTCGCCCGCGGGATGGGATCACGCGCGCGAGCAGCCTCGAGGTCATCGGCGGGGCGGTAGTGCTCGATGTCCCTGTTGTAGTGCGCCATCAGGCGTACGGCGTCACACTCGACGAAACTTGGGCCCTCGCCGCGTCGCGCCCTCGTTGCCGCGTCGGCGATCGCATCGCGAACGGCGAACGGATCGCAGCCGCCGACTGTGACCGCCGGAATGCCATACCCCGTCGCCCGGTCGGCGAGGCGGGGGAACGGCACCGTCTCGGAGATCGGGGTCATCTCCGACCAGCCGTTGTTCTCGCAGACGAGCACGACGGGAAGGCGTCGAGCCGCAGCGAAGGCAATCCCCTCGTGCAGCGCCCCCTGGTTGACGGCGCCGTCACCGAAGGATACGACGGCGACTCGTCCGGTCCCGAGGAAGACGCTTGCGAGCGCGCACCCCGCTGCGATCGGGACACCCGCTCCGACGATCGAGTTCTCGCCGACGAACCCGAGCCAGGGTGCCATCACGTACGGGGACCCGGCGCGACCACCGTTGATCCCTGACGAGCGATGGAGGCACTCGGCGAGGAGTTCCTCGACTCCGATGCCGCGCTCGAGCGCCCATCCGTGGCCGCGGTAGGTGGCAACGACGCGATCGTCCTCTGTGAGTGCATCCATGGCGCCAACCGGAATCGCCTCTTGGCCCGCACAGAAGTGCAGTGAGCCGGCCATTGCGGGCGGCGTCGCCGTGCTCAACTCGAGGCATCGCTCCTCGAATCGCCGGATCACGAGCATCCGGCGATAGGCCAGAAGTGGTGTCAGGACGTCTAGCTCGGTGGCGGCGCTCATCGCACGATGATCCTACTCCGGTGAGCCAAGTCTAGTCAAGAAATGACCGTTTCATCAAATAGTGAGCCAACAAACCGCGGTGCTTACCCGCTTCGCGGGCCTTCCAGCGGGTGGAGAGCGAGGGGCTCGACGTCGATGTCCATCCACGGAAACAGGGGCAGCGATGTCAGGAGCTCGTGGAGATCGGTCGCGTCGGCTGCCTTCCAGACCGCGACGTTGGCGACCTTCCCGGGGATTCGCCAGATGCGGACGATGGTGCCTGCGTCCTGCAGCGCCCGCCCGCGCGCCACCTCGCTTGCGGCCAGGTCTGCGCGTTCCCTGTCTGGTACGTCCGCCGGTAGACGAACCTCGATTCTGACAAGGAATTCCATCACCCCTCGTCCTTCGTACGGCCGGTGGCGAGTCCGGCGGCGTGGTTCATGATGTCGAGGTAGACATTGAAGGAAGTGGTGAACCGCTCGGCCGGCGCAGAGACGCCGAATGTGTAGGGCGCACCCCCATCATCGAGTGGGACGGCGAGGCAGCAGAGGCCCAGGGTGAACTCTTCGCGGTCGGTTGCGTAGCCGAGGCGACGAATCTCGTCGAACTCACCCTCCAGCCGATCGCGGCTCGTGATCGTGTACGGCGTTCGCGATGTCAGGGGGTGGTGGTCGAAGTAGTCGTTGCGGACGCCGGGTGTTGCGTAGGCGAGGAGCAGCTTGCCGGAGGCACGGGCGTGACCATCGGCTGCAAGACCTTGCGGCACTGCCGATGCCTGGACTGCGTTCTGGCCGCGAACGACCGACAGGGTCACGATCTCCCCCTCTACCCAACCCGCCGCGTATGCCGTCTCTCCTGTCTCGCTCGCGATCCGGCGGACGAAGGCGGCGAGTCGCTCGGGTGGTGCGAGATGACGTCGGAAACCCTCGGCGAGTGTTCCGACGCGCAACCCGAGCACGTAGAGGCCGCGTTCGTTGCGCGTGAGTAGGCCGGCGCCCGTGAGCGTGTGGATCAAATGGTACGCCGTTTGACGATTGATCTCGACGCGTTCGCTGATCTCCTTCGTCGTGAGGCCCGACTCGCTCTCGCCGACAGCGACGAGGATTGCGGCCGCCCGGGCGACGGACTGGACGCGAGGTTTTGCGTGCACGTTGTCGACCAACGGTTCGTTCATCTCGGCGGAGTCCTCCTCTCGCGCTTCGGTCACAATTTGCACACGTTATCGATTCATGCTAGAAACTGCAATCGTGAACGACTGGACATCGACCGAGGAGCCTGATATGACTCCGCCAGTGGTTGGCAACTGTTCTGATAGGTGGATCGGTCCCACGCGCCGTAAAATGTCGGTGGCTTCGGGTTCCGATCACTTGCGTGTCCAGAGTGGCCCAACTTTGCAGGGAGATCGTCCGTCTGAGTGTTGGCATATGTCAATGTCATTGGCTGACAGCAGTGTGACCGGGTTCTCGAGAGGTCTCTCGCCCTGTGGTGGAGAGAGACACGGGAGAGCCGGTAGCTCGATGTCGGCCAGTCCTTCGGTGTAGAAGGAGGAGTTGTGCAGGAAGAAAACAGCATCACGGAGTCGGAGGCGGTCGAGGCGACCAGCGATCCGGACTCCGGTTCCTCGCTTTCTCGAGGCAAGTTCCTCGCGGGGGCCGCGGTTGCGGGCCTCGCAGTAGGTGCCCCTGGGGTCGCGAAGGCTGCAAGTGGACGGCGCAATGCCGCTCTCGCGAAGGGCCTTATGCCGGGCATGATCGGAGGCCCGACCGGCTTCGCCGGGGCTGGGCGGTATCAGTATCCGGCCAACTCCGAGGAAGGGCGTGCGATCCTGGGGCTGAAGGCGCTACGCAAGGCAGGCAAGGCGCCGGGCACGCTTGTCGTGCAGGCGCTCGACTTCGCGCGGCCACAGTTCCTGAACACGTTCCCGAAGGGTGCAACTGCGTCGATCGCGGGCATCTTCGAGCGGGAGACGGGCATCAAGCTCAAGTTCATCGAGGTCTCCCCGGCAACGGAGTACGCGACGAATATCCGCAACGCCTCGACGAAGAACGGCAGCTTCGACATCGTCACTGGCGCGATCGAGGATACCGGCGACTACGGGAACTCCGGGTTGCTGCGACCCCTCGACGACTACGTCGAGAAGTACAGGCCGAGCTGGAACGACCCCAAGTACGGGTACGCAGGTGGGCGCTCGACCGTGAACCTGTTCACGAAGTACGAAGGTGAAACCTACTGGGTCGCGTTCGACAACGACACGCAGGTGTACGTCTACCGGTCCGACATCTTCAAGGACCCGAAGGAGAAGGCGGCCTTCGAAGACAAGTATGGGCGGAAGCTCGGGGTGCCGAGGACGTGGGATGAGCAGGCGCAGGTCGCCGCGTTCTTCCACCGCCCCGACGCGCCGAAGCCGCTGTACGGCTCGGTCGAGCGCAAGTCACCGTTCTGGGGCAAGGTCAACTGGCAGCACCGGTTCCTCTGCTCTGCCGACCCCAACCAGTACTACTTCAAGCCGGACGGCTCGGCGAACGTCAACAACAAGGCCGGCATCCGTGCCGCAACCGAGCACCTGCGGTCGCTGCAGTGGTCGGAGCCGGGAGCCCTGTCGAAGGACTACATCGGCCAGTACCAGCTCTACGGGGCTGGCAGTGGCGTCCAGGGCGGCACCTTCCCGAACGTCACGAAGATCGTCCCCGGAGACCCGGCCCTGGACAAGGGGTTCGGCAAGTTCCTCCGAGCCGACATGATGCCGGGCCGGATCGTCAACGGCAAGCTCGTCCGCCGAAGCGCGATTCACTACAACATCTCCTACGGTGTGAACC
>JAJAZN010000148.1 GCA_026785685.1 Thermoleophilia bacterium | reverse complement strand
CCAATCCCACCGGTTGGGGCCCGGGGGGCCCGCCCGCCGGCCGGGCCCCCCGGGGGGGGCGGGGGCGGCCGGCACGCCCCCCCCCAAAACCCACCGGGGTTCCCGGGTTGGGGGGCCCCCCAAAGGGGGCCCCTCGTCTTTTTCATGGGGGCTCAGTCGCTTACGGTGGTCGAGGGGTTCGGAGCCGCATCCGTGAGCGGATTCGTTCGAGCCGTCGCGCGAAGATCCGTGGAACGTCCTCGGGAAGTACGGGTATCCGCCGATCATGATCTCGACCGTCGTTTCGATCGTGGCTATGAGCCTGGCGCGCCGTTCTCGCTCGGCGATCACGAGCCTTCTGACACTCTCGTAGCACGGTGTCGTCGTGTCGAGGCGCAGCGCTCGGCGTCTCAGTCCCCGCCAGACCTCGGCGGAACACCGGATGTCGGCAATCCGGGGCACGCTCGCGACGAGGCGGGCGTCGATGGCGGGAGAGAACTGCATTCCATGACTGTCGCAGACAGATGGTTGCATCTTCGCGTCCGGTTCGAAGCGACTCAGTGCCGGCGCGACACGGTGCGGAGTCGACTGAGACGACATGGTGCTTGACTGACCGGCACGAAGCCGTGCCGAGACAACCGGCACGAAACCGTGCCGAGACGACCGAGACGATGCGCTGCAGAGCTGAACGTCGCGTCCTCGCGTCTCTCTGACCGCCGTACCACGGCGTCGAAACGGAACATATCGACCTCAGCGCACCCGTGAATCGCGAAGAACGGCTTGTGACAAATCGTCACAAGCGATAGAGGAGTGCACGAACGCTGCCGGTTCGAGCGGCGGCGTCGCCCGCGAGTCGGGTGATTGTGCCGATTCGTCACAAGCATCTCTGCCTGGTGAGGCTTGGGCGCAATCAACCGGTGCACATGTTTTTTGGTGGTGGCAACCAACGGAGGTAACAGAGCTAGTCGGGTCGACCGACCGCAAGCTGGAGCTGCTGTGCAAGGGGCATCGTTCTCTCGAGCCCGAGGTCTGTCATGCCCAGGCCACCGTCCGAAACGACGTTGTCTCCCAGCTGCAGCATCCGCAGCTGGTCGCGGGTCACCGGTGGGTGCGGGAGCCGCTCCATGATCGCCGCCTGCGGCCGCATGAACCAGAACGGCACGTGAAGGGCTGGCCTGCGTGTGCCGAGTGCCGCCTTCAGTTGCGACCAGAACTCGTTCCAGTCAACGATGTCGGGTCCGCCGATCTCGACCAGAAGGTCGTCGTTCCGCCGCACCGCAAGCGTTACCGCGCGTGCGAGGTCGTCGGCCCAGATCGGCTGGAGTCGCTGGGTTCCCTTTCCGCTCACGGGCGTCACGGGCGCAAGCCGTGCGATCCTCGCGAACTGCGCCAGCGCGCCACCATCCCGCGCGAACACGAAGCTCGGACGCAGAATCGCGTAGCCAAGGCCCGATGAGCGCACGGCCTCCTCGATCGCCCACTTTGCCCGGTAGTAGGGGACAGCGTTCTTTGTCGCCTCGCTCGTGCCGAGCGCACTCATCTGGACAAATCGCGACACGCCCGCATCGCGTGCGGTGTTGAGAAGGCTGCGGGTTCCCTCTGTCATGATGCGATCGAAATCGTCAGGCTTGCCGGTGAGGATCGCGACGAGGTGGACGACGGTCGAACACCCTTCGACGACGGCCTGAACGCTTGCAGGATCGGTGACGTCCCCTCGCGCGAGCTCGCAGTCGACATCGTCGAGCGCGCTTGCGCCGTTCGCGTCACGGACGAGGGCCCGAACGCGCTCACCCGCATCGACGAGCGCGCGCACCACGTGCCCGCCGACAAACCCGGTCGCTCCGGTGACGAGGATCACGACGGAGCTTCGAAGTTCTTCCAGTAGCGGCTGGGCGTCGGCCCGCGCTGGCCCTGGTACTTCGAGCCGAGGCCACTCGACCCGTACGGATGCTCCGCGGGCTCGAGCATCTGGACGAACGAAAGCTGGCCGATCTTCATCTCCGGATAGATCGTGATCGGGAGATTTGCCACGTTCGAGAGCTCGAGCGTCACGTGCCCGTCCCAACCGGGATCGATGAATCCGGCCGTCGAATGGATGAGGAGTCCCAGTCGCCCGAGAGAGCTCTTACCCTCGAGCCGTGCGACCAGATCGTCAGGGAGCCCAATCCGCTCGAGCGTCGACCCGAGGACGAACTCGCCCGGATGAAGGATGAACGGCTCGTCCCCTTCGATCTCGACGAGCTCCGTGAGACCCTCCAGCTCCTTCTTCACGTCGATGAACGGATACCGCGAGTTCCGGAAGACGCGAAACAGTCGATCAACGCGGACATCGAGGCTTGCCGGCTGCATGAGGGAGTCGTCGTACGGGTCGATGACGACCTTGCCCTCGGCAATGAGGCGGCGAATAGACCTGTCGGAGAGAACCATGTCCGCGATCCTAGAGGTTTGCGCAATCTGTTCGCGGAGAGCCCCGATGCGCTACGCTCGGTGACCCTGTGTCCATGCTCTACGGACCAATGGACCCGAATGAGCGGTTTCGCTCTCGTCGGGGCCGGACGCGCCGAACGAAGCGGCGACGGCGCGCCGCGGTCCTGGCTCTCCTCCTCCTCCTCGTCATCGCCGTTGCGATGGGGGCACGGTTCGTCGGTGACGCTCCCACCACGTCAGCGGACGCAGGCCGCACCGTTGTCCCGACGCCGAATGGCGCCGTTTCGGTGCCCGCAGGCAGCCCGAGGCCGCTGCCGGTCGAGATCCGTGGCGTTCACGTGACGGGCGCACTGGCCTCACTCCCCGGAAAGTTCCGCGAGTACATCGGGTACAAGAAGTACGGTCTGAACACGATCGAACTCGACGTCAAGGACGAGAGCGGGGAGATTGGATTCACGCCGGCTGACGTGCCCCTCGCGCGCACCGCAGGCGCGATACGGCCGTACTACAACCCGAAGGCTCTCGTTGGCCTCGCGCACAGGAACGGCGTGTACATGATCGGCCGGGTTGTCTGTTTCCAGGATCCGACCCTCGCAAGCGCCCGGCCCGATCTCGCCATTCAACGGACTGACGGGAGCGTCTGGACGACCTCGGCGGGCCTCGGCTGGGTGAATCCCTACGACCGTCGCGTGTGGGACTACTGCGTCTCCGTCGCCGAGGCAGCCGCGAAGGCGGGATTCGACCAGATCATGTTCGACTACGTCCGCTTTCCCTCGGACGGGGACGTTGACAGCGCGGTGTACCCGGGCCGGACAAGCGTCTCGAAAGGACGCGTGATCGCGGACTTCGTCGCGTACGCGAACAAGCGCCTCGAGCCGTACGGCACGCGGGTTTCGACCGCGCTGTTCGGACTCGCGGCGACCCGTGATCTCGGGATCGGACAGGTGCCCCGTTGGATCTCCGAGAATGCGGACAGCGTCTCCCCGATGTCGTATCCCGTGCTCTACGGCAATGGCGAGCTCGGCCTCGAAAGCCCTGTTGCAGAACCTGGGGAGACCGTCTTCCGCACGCTCACCGACTTCAGACGCCAGGTCAAGGGCTCACAGGCCCAGCTCGTCCCGTGGATTCAGGACTGGGACTACAGCGCCGACGAGGTGCTTGCCCAGATTTCGGCCGCACGGCTGCAGGGCGCAAAGGGATACCTGCTCTGGAATGCGTTCGGCGT
>JAJAZN010000147.1 GCA_026785685.1 Thermoleophilia bacterium | reverse complement strand
GGTACTGGAAGGCGAGAAACAGGCCTTTCTGCGCCCGCTCGTCGGCACCGAGCTCGACGACGTCAACGCCGTCGAGGAGAATCTCTCCCTCGGTGATCTGGTAGGACGGGTGGCCCATGAGAGCGTAAGCAAGCGTCGACTTCCCTGACCCGTTGGGGCCCATGACAGCGTGCTTCTCGTTTGCGTTGACCGTCAGATCGACGCCCTTCACGATGGGCGTGCCGTCCTCGAGCGCGACGTGCAGATTCCTGATCTCGAGCAGTGCCACTGTTCTCCGTTCCTTGCTGTGTGTGGGAAAGCCGTGGGCTCTTTGCGGAAAAGCCGCAGGCAGCAACTAACTACCATCGTACCCGGACCGTGGAAAGCCATGAACCAGCCGCTCGTTCACTGCTACTCTCGGCACATGCCTTTCGGAATTGGAATCTGGGAACTCCTCATCCTCCTACTCGTGCTGCTCCTCGTCTTCGGCCCCAAGCGACTGCCGGAGATGGGTCGACAGCTCGGCAAGGGGATGCGCGAGTTCAAGGACTCTGTCACGGGCGACTCCAAGGACGACGACGACGACGTTTCGTTGCCGCCAGCCGAGCCGGCCGTTCCCGCCGCACCTGCCGCGTCTGAGTCACGCGAGCGGGACACCGTCTCCTAACTCAGCCTGAGAATGTTCCGGAGGCTCGCCCCGCGCCGTCTCGGCACGGACGAAGAGGCCACCGTTGTCGAGCACCTGACGGAGCTACGGCATCGCCTCCTGATCTCGATCTTCGCGATCGTGCCGGCGTTCCTGGTGACGTTCTACTTCCACAACCAGCTGATCGAGTGGTTGAAGGTGCCGCTCCCGCCGGACAAGACTCTCGTCACCCTCGCTGTTCTCGAGCCGTTCACGACGGCGGTGAAGGTCAGCGGGATGGCGGCGATCGCGATCGTGCTCCCGATCCTCATCTGGCAGCTGTGGGGCTTCCTCGCCCCCGCCGTCGACGAGGCGACGCAGCGCACGCTTCGGGTGTTCATCGTGATCGGGACCGGCCTCTTTGCGCTGGGCGTCGCCTTCGCCTACTTCGTCATTCTGCCGCGGGCGATCGACTTCCTCACGAACTTCGACGACGACCTCTACGACGTCCAGATTCGCGCGAGCTACTACCTCTCTTTCACCGCGCTCGTCCTCCTCGCGAGCGGGATCGCGTTCGAGATGCCGATGTTCATCCTGGCGCTCGTGCGGATCCGCGTTCTCAGCTCGGCGAAGCTCCGTCGCAACCGCCGGATCGGCTACCCCCTGATGCTTGCCTTCGCCGTCTTGCTTCCCACCGTCGACCCCGTGTCGCTTGCCTTCGAAGTGGTCCCGTTGCTGATCCTCTTCGAGATCTCGATCTGGCTCTCTGTCGTGATGGAGAAGCGCTGGAACCCCAACCTGCCTGGCGAGGAGGAGTTCGAGCCGGCCCCCGGAGCCGACGATGTACCAGAGCACGCTGACCTCACGCCCGACGGCGAGGAACTCGAGTCGTACCCGGCCGACGAAGACGTCGTCGACCTACCGGGTGGGGATGAGGTCGCGCTCGACATCGACGATGTCGGGATCTCTGACGAACCGCCGCCGTCGGAGGGCAAAGCTCCTTGAGCGTGATCTCGGCGGACTGGGTCGTCCCCGTCGAGGGCCGGCCGATCGAGAACGGAGCCATAGCCATCGCCGACGACGGCACGATCGAAACGGTGGGGACGATCGCCGATCTCGGTGAGGGCGCGCACTACGCGGGCTGCGTCATCACTCCCGGGTTCGTGAACGCGCACTCGCACCTCGAATACGGTGTCTATGCGGGGTTCGGGGACGGGCTGCCGTTCGTGCCCTGGATCGGAATGCACATCCAACGAAAGGACGCGCTCGACTTCGACGACATGACGGCGATCGCAACTATGGGCGCCCACGAATCTCTGCGCTCAGGGGTCACGACGGTCGGCGACTGCAGCTTCTCCGGCGCCACAGCCCTTGCGGCCGCCTCGAGTGGGCTACGCGCGATCGTCTACCTCGAGGTCTTCAGCACCGGCGGCGCACCGCTCGATCGATTCGACGAAGCACATGCCCGGGTCGAACACGTCGTCTCGGACCGCGTTCGGATCGGTGTCTCACCCCATGCGCCCTATACGTGCACGCTCGAGATCTATCGCGCCTGCGCCGCGCTCGGCATCCCTCAGGCTACGCACTTCGCGGAGAGCGCGGCCGAGCGCGAATGGCTCGTCAGCGGCGCCGGAGACTGGAGCCCCCTTGCGCGCTTCCTCGTGCCTCCTCCGGGAGAGACGGGGATCCGGATGCTGGCCGCCGAGGGCCTGCTCGGCCCGAGCCTGATGGCCGCCCACTGCGTTCACGCCGACGCCGAGGAGATCGAGCTCTTGGCGCGTCACGGGGTCGGTGTCGCGCACTGCCCTCGTTCAAACGGCTACCTCGGCTGCGGGGTCGCGCCACTTGCGGAGCTTCGCGAGGCTGGAGTTGCGGTTTCGATAGCGACCGACAGCCCCGCATCGACACCGTCGCTCGACATCTTCGAGGAGATCCGAGCCGCGATCGTCGGCGCCCGGGCCCGGGCCGGAGATCCGGGAGCCCTGACGGCCGCCGATGCACTCGAGCTCGCGACGCTCGGCGGCGCGCGCGTTCTGGGCCTCTCCGACCAGATCGGGTCGCTCGTTCCCGGCAAGCTCGCCGACCTCGCGGTGATCTCGCTTGTTGACTCCCCGTTTGACCCTGTTGAAGATCCTGCTATCGCGGTTGTTTTGGGCGGCTCGCCCGACCGGGTCGCAGCTACTCTTGTTGCCGGCGAGCTGCGCTACGTGAAAGGAACGTCCGGATGGCCCGATTCGACAAGAGCAGCACGAAGCGCCCGCAGCAAGATGCTGCCCTAGCGGCCTCTCGGCGCGCCAAGAAGTCGAGCGCGCCCTCCATCGAGGACACGATGTTCTTCCCGCGGCTGCGACGCCACGCCAAGTGGATGTTCGTCTTCCTCGCGGTTGCGCTCGGCGGCGGATTCGTTCTCTTCGGGGTCGGGGCCGGTGGCACCGGTGTCGGAGACATTCTCCGGGGCGGAGGCGGAGGTAACGGCCCTTCGGTGTCGAGTGCGCAGAAGAAGACCGAGGAGAATCCGAAGGACCTGGAGGCCTGGCGTGAGTTGTCGACCGCCTACCAGGCCGACAGCAAGACGGACGAGGCGATCGACGCTCAGAAAACGGTCGTCGTGCTGGCGCCGAAGGACACCAATGCACTCCGCGAACTCGCGAGCCTCTACCTCACCCAGGCGAGCGCGAAGCAGATCGAAGCGCAGATTCTGCAGACTCGCGCCGCGTACGCAGGCGCCGGCCAAGGTTTCCCGGGAGCGTTCACGTCGCCGAACGGCCAGCCTCTCCTCGAGGACTCCATCAGCAATCTGGTCAAAACGCAGGCCTCACCGAGGATCCAAGAGCTGGCCCAGGCCGCCCAGGCCGCGTCGGCCGAGAGCGTGAACTCCTACAAACGGATCGTCGTGATCAGCCCGAAGGATCCGAACGTCCGACTCGAGCTCGCCCAGGCGGCTCAGCAGGCCGGCGACGCCGCGACGACGATCAGTGCTTTCGAGGCTTTCCTGAGGCTGGCACCTGACGATTCGAACGCGCCGATCGTCAAGCAACAGTTGAAGCAGCTGCGCACGTCGCAATCGGGCTAGACTGGCGGCATGACGCCGATCGTCTCTCGTTCGAATCGATGCCCTATGGCCATCGTGCTGGTCGCGCTCACCGCTCTTGTCCTTCTCGGCGCAGGCTGTGGCGAGACGGTCGGCTACACCGAGGCAACGGGCGACAGGACGAACGGAAAGGAGCTCTTCACAGCGAAGTGCGGCGGCTGCCACACCCTCGCTGATGCCGGCACGACCGGCACCATCGGCCCGAACCTCGATGACGCGTTCGCCGAGTCGCGGCGAAACGGGCTGGGCGAGAGCACCTTCGTGCAGGTCGTCAGGGATCAGATCGCATACTCGATCGAGGAGACATCGACCGGTGCCCCCGGTATGCCTCAGAACCTCGTCACCGGCCAGGATGCGATCGACGTCTCAACGTACGTCGCGAGTGTGGCTGGCACAGGAAAGGCTCCCTCCCCGGCGCCCGCCCAAACGACACCGGACAAGCCCGCCAAGCCAGGCGCTGCGGGAGACGCGGCAGCCGGCAAAGTCGTCTTCACCGGCAACTGCGGCGGTTGCCACACACTTGCTGACGCCGGAACGAACGGCACAATCGGCCCGAACCTCGACGATAAGCCGCACAGCTCCGAGCTCGTGACCGAGCGTGTCACGAACGGCAAGGGCGCGATGCCCTCGTTCTCCGAAACGCTCACGGCGACGCAGATCGCCGACGTGTCGGCATACGTCTCCAGCGTCTCCGGCAAGTAGCCGCACCCCGATCGCAATCCGCTGACAGGCGGCCCGGCGCCTGATTCGGCCCCTCGAGCCGAGTCCGCCGCTCCGTCGACCCAACGCGATGCTTGTGACACATCGCCACAAGGTTCTCGGTCCTTCCGGCCGGCGCGCTGTGGCGTCTGGGCCTCGGCCCTGGATCCTTGACGGCCTCGAACGCTGCGACGAATTGCTTGTGACGATGTGTCACAAGGATCGTCTGCCTACGCGGGTTGGGCGTGCCCGGGGTCGGCTGGCAGGTCGTTCGTCGTCGAATCGCCGACGACGTGCGTCACCGGCACGTCGAAGCGGGAGCGAGCGGCTTCCACGACTCCACGCTCGAGCCAGTTCGACGATCCAGCAGGATGGGTCGAGATGATGATCGCATCGGCTGAGAAGCTCCGGAGCGCGTCCTCGAGGGCCTGGAGTGGATCTCCGTCACCAATCTCGCCGCGGACCCGCAGACCGGCGCCCTCGAGCGCCTCGAGGGCGGCCTGCAGGCGTGCGGCGGCGGCTTCGCGGGCGCCGTCCTCGTCCGACGTCCAAGTGCGGACCATGGAGTTGAGGGCCGGGCAGACGACGAGGACGTCCTCGGCGACCCGATCGGCCATCCGCACGATCTCGTTGCGCAGATCGTGCCCTTGCAACGTCTCGTTCGCGATCACGAGCACCCTCCACGTGTCCTCGACCGCGACGCGCTCCACGTGCTCGCGCGGAGGCTGCGGCTCCTTCCTTCCCCGCAGCATGGCCAACGCAGCGCCGGTGAGCACGAGGAAGACGATGAACGCGAGCCAGGTCGCGATCAGCGACGCCACCACGATCAGGGCGAAGTAGACGATCGTGCCGAGAACGAAGCGAAACGCCGCATCCTCGCTCTTGAACGGGTTCTGCACGACGACTCCCCGGTAGACGCCACTCATGATGCGCAGATAGCAGTGTGCGGCACAAGCACTGCGCGTCCCGCGACCCGCCCGGGGCGCTAGATCAGATAGACGGTCACGTAGACGACGATCCACATCACGTCGACGAAGTGCCAGTAGATCCCGGGAAGCTCGACCCCGTGGTGGTGCTCGGGAGAGTAGTGACCGCGGAACGCGCGATTCGCGGCGAACGTGAGCAGCAGCAGGCCAACGAGAACGTGGGCACCGTGCAGGCCCGTGAGGCCGAAGAACACCGATGCAAAGGCGCCGTCGCTCGTATTGAACCCGATGTGCGCGTACTCGATGAACTGCGTGAGAAGGAACGCTGTGCCCATCAGGATTGTCAGCAGAAGCCCCGCCTGTAATCCTCGCCGGTTGTTCCGCTTGATCGACTGGAGCGCCCAGTGCATCGTGAAACTCGAAGTGACGAGGATCGCCGTGTTGATCCCGGCGACGAACTGCGGAAACTCGTTCGGTGCGGGTGGCCACGTGCTCGGCGCATCCGGATTGACGACGCGCACGAAGAAGTAGGCAGCAAAGAACGAGCCGAACAGCATCGCCTCGGTTCCGATGAACAGGAACATGCCGAGAATCGTCGGCGCGATGCGGGAGCTCTGGTTCGCGGGGGGCGGCCCGTGGTGGTCTCCACCGTGGAGCGCCTCAGCGTGCGCGCTCATGCGTGCGCCTCCTTCGCTGCGGGCGTCCCGCCACCCGTGAGAATCGCGTGGCGCGCCCCGGGCACGCCGTACTCGTACGGCCCCCCTACGACCTGCGGGATCTCATCGAAGTTGAAGATCGGGGGTGGCGAGGAGACCTGCCACTCGAGCGTCATCGCGCGCCACGGATTCGACTCGGCGATCGGCCCACGTGCCCAGCTGACGATCATGTTGTAGAAGAACACGACGACCGAGGCGCCGAGCGCGAACGACGAAATCGTGACGAAGAGGTTCAGGTCGGCGAATCGGTCGGAGTAGTCGGCGACGCGCCGCGGCATCCCGACGAGACCGACCCAGTGCATCGGGAAGAACGTCAGGTTGAAGCTGATGAACGTGAGCCAGAAGTGCAGCTTGCCGAGCCGCTCGTTGTACATCCGCCCGGTCATCTTCGGGAACCAGTAGTAGATGCCGGCGAAGACCGTCAGCACCGAGCCGCCGAAGAGGACGTAGTGAATGTGCGCCACGATGAAGTACGTGTCGGAGGCGTGGATCGTGATCGGAACGGACGCGAGGTAGATCCCCGAGAGGCCCCCGATCACGAACATCGAGATGAAGCCGAGCGAGAACAGCATCGGCGTGTTGAGCTTGATTCGGCCTTCCCACAGCGTCGCCAACCAGCTGAACACCTTCACCCCGGTCGGAACGGCGATAAGCAGCGTCGAGATCATCATCGGGACGCGGAGCCAGTCGGCCATGCCCGCGACGAACATGTGGTGCGCCCAGACCGAGAACCCGAGCACGAGGATCCCGAGCAGTGACATGGCCATCAGCCGATACCCGAAGATCGGCTTGCGGCTCATCACCGAGATGATCTCCGAGATGATCCCGAACCCGGGCAGGATCATGATGTAGACGGCCGGGTGGCTGTAGAACCAGAAGATGTGTTGGTAGCCCAATACGTAGCCGCCGTCTGCGGGGACGAAGAAGCTCGTGTGCATGATCCGGTCGAACATGACGAAGAACTGCGATCCGGCGATGAACGGCGTTGCGATCACGACGAGCAGCGACGTGGTGAAGTTGGCCCACACGAGCAGGGGCATGCGCCAGAATGTCATCCCTGGCGCGCGCATGGTGATGATCGTGACGAGGAAGTTGAGGGCGGTGAGAATCGAGGACGCGCCGGCCCACTGCACGCCCATGTTGAAGAAGATCTGACCGATCGGCTGCTCCGAGGCGAGCGGGGCGTAGCTCGTCCAGCCCGTTGCGAAGGCGCCGCCCGGAGCAAGGAAGCTGCAGAGGAACATCGTCCCTGCGATCGGCAGGAACCAGAACGACAGCGCGTTGAGCCGGGGGAACGCCATGTCCGGCGCGCCGAGCATCAGCGGCACGGCGAAGTTCGCGAGTCCGGCGAATGCCGGAATGATGAAGACGAAGATCATCAGCGCGGCGTGCATGGAGACGAGACCGTTGTAGGTCTGGTTGTCCATGAACTGCATCCCGGGCTGCGCAAGCTCGGCGCGGAAGAGCATCGCCATGAGGCCACCGAGCGTGAAGAAGATGAAGGTCGTGACGAGGTACTGGACGCCAATCACCTTGTGGTCGGTGTTGACCTTGAAGTAGTCCTTCCACGTGTGGGCGCCATGGTTTGCGTGATCGTCCGGGATCGTGGGGCGGCCGGAGATCCAGTAGAGCCAGTAGTCGAACGAGCCGAGCCCGAGCAGGAAGCCGATCGGCGCAAGCGTCAGCCCTCCAACGAGAACGATGATGTTCCAGTCGTAGACGGGATCCCAGCCGGCGAGCCAGCGGATGCCTGCAACGAGGTAGAGCCCAACGAGGAAGAAGAGGGCGAAGCACCACGCAGCGCGAACGAATCCGGGACGCATCAGGATGTTGCGCCGATTCGGAGGTGCGCCACTGCCGTGACCGGCATCGTGCGACGTGTGCTCGATAACGCTCACGCGATCAACCCTTTCGTCGTACTCACTTCTTCGCTCCCGTCACATAGGCGACGAGCGCATCGATCTCCTCGGGCGAGAGTGTCTCACCGTAGTTCGGTGGCATCACACCATCCTGATACCCCGGCGTGATGACCTTCCCGGGTTCGACGATAGCTTCTCGGACGAACTCTGCCGGATCCCGACCCGCCTTCTGGGCCACTGACACGATGTCATCGAGACCGGGTCCGATCTCGCCGTTCGAACCTGCCGGCGTGAACGTGTGACAACCGCCGCAGCCGGCACCGGCAAAGATGGCCGCTCCCGCGTTGGGTTTACCGCCGCCACTCTTCCGCTCCTTCACCCAGGCGGCGAAATCGTCCTGAGAAAGCACGCGTACCGTCGCGCGCATCGTCGCGTGGCCAACGCCGCAGAGCTCAGTGCAGACGAGCGAGAACATGCCCGTCCGCGTCGGCGTGACGATGATCGAGGTCGTGATACCCGGAACGAGGTCCTGCTTCTGGCCCATGTCCGGAATCCAGAAGGAGTGAATCACATCGGCAGACTCCATCTCAAACTTTACGGTCCGGTCGAGCGGGAGCACGAGCTCGCCCGACTTGAGCCCGCCGTCGTCTGGGTAGACGAAGCGCCAGGCGAACTGCTGGGCGAAAACCTTGACGTTGAGAGGGTTCGGGCCGGCCTCACCGTTCTTCGAGAGTACGAAGGCGCTGAGGACGCCGATCGCGATGACGAGAATCGCCGGGACGACCGTCCAGGCGATCTCGAGGCCGGTGTTCCCGTGGATGGGTGGGCCGTCGGACTCGTCCTCGGGAGGCGAGCGAAACGCCATCACCGAGTAGAGCAGCACCGCCATCACGAGCGCGAAGACCGCGATGCAGATGACGGTTGCAAACCAGTAGACGAACTCGATCCGATCCATCTGCTCCGAGGCCGAGGTCGGCAACCACGGAATCAGGACGGCAACGAGCGTGACAAGGATCGCAATCACGATCCCGATCCCTGCCATGCGGATAATCGCTCCCCGGCGCACGGGCCGAGATTACATCACTCGCCGGTGCTGCGGTGTCGGCAACGTGCACCGAGAGCGGCCTCCGGCAACTGCGAGCGCCGTGATTTGAGGCGCGCTACCGGGTCGCTGTTCCGACAGATCCTCGCTCCGGCTACTCCCTTGGTGTGAGGAGAAGCCTGAAGTCAGGCCCGACGCCCCAGTGCCGCCAGTGGCGGTTGCCACGCGATGGTCGCTCCGACGCCTCGACCGTGGGCACATAGTCCGCAAACGCCTCCACGAGACTGCGGCCGAGCTCGAGTGTCAGTCGGGCCCCGAGACAAGAGTGAGCGTCGAGTCCGAACGGCGAAAACTCCGATCGAGCAGTGCGTGAGCGCACGTGCCTTCCCGGGTCGAAACGGAGCGGATCGACGAAGTGCGGATCAAGGAGATGACTCTCGGCGACACAGATCCGCAGGAGCCACCCCGCCGGGATCACGAATCCATCGACGCCGATTGGTTCTTCGACCGAGCGATAGACGTACTCACTCTGCGCCAGCCGCAACGTCTCCAGCACGGCCGCGGTCGCCGGATCCAATGGCTCTTGCCCCCTTGCGTAGCGACGGCTGACCGTTCATGAGGCTCGGCGCTGCCGGTCTCCTGCTGGCTAGCTCTAGCGGCGGCAGCCACCAGAACGGTGTCGCCCCGACCGATTGTCTCGTTCTCGCAGCTGCCTCGTGGCTGGCATCAACTCCCAAGTCCGGGCGGTTACGTGGCTGCGCTCGCTCTGAGCTGGCGGTACAGGCCAGACAGCGGCGGCTGGGCGAATTCGATGCCGCGTGATGGCATCGCCGTCCAAGTCTGGTTCTTCCCCAAGAAGACACCACGCTTCCCGCCGCTGAAGCTCGCGATGCCACGATCGCCGGCGACCACTCTCGAAGGTGCGCCGGACACACCGGAATACCGCATCCGCGGCCGCGTCAACGGTCACGACGTCGAGGTCTAGGTCGATATCCGTCGCCCGCACCCAACCCAGAGGCTACTCCGCCTCGCGCAGCAAGCGGTATCTGCCCTCCGCTTCAAGTAGTCGTTCTCCGGGTGACTTGCCCGGACGCTGGCGCAGATCACGTTCCTGGAACCCGCCTTGGCCTTGTGGCTTGTCCCAACGGTGTCCAACGTCAGACCGCCCAGATCGGGGCGGCGACCTCGAATGCTGCGCCCTACAACAGGGCTCCGCCGACGATCTCGGGAACACCCAAAGTCGGCCAGCCGCTCAAAGCGGCGTCGGCGTGTGTGTGGCGTTACGCATTGGCGACTGTTGATCGTGCTGTCGAAGCGTCCGACGCTAGAGCTATAGTGCGAATACGTCATTGGTTGTTGACGTTCTCTCACGATGAGGACAGCTGCTCCGATACCTCTTCCGCTCTTCCGCTCCGACGGGCAGGCGCGGCTTCTCACCCACATCTATTTGAGATACGGTCGGCCTGACGCGCCGCTGGCGGAGGTGGCGCGGGATCTCGGACTCGATCCTGGTGGGGTCGCGCGCGAAGCCACCCGGCTGGAGCAGGCAGGCTTGATCAGTTCCACGCGCGTCGGTCGCCAGCGTCATGTGCGCGCGAACACGGATTCTCCGTACTACGAGCCGCTGCGCGATCTACTCGCTCGGGCGTACGGTCCTCCGCGGCTGATTGGCTGCGCCCTCGCCGAATTGAAGGGAATCGAGCGGGCGCTGATCTATGGTTCATGGGCTGCACGCTTCCACGGTCAGTCGGGGCCGCCTCCGAATGACATTGACGTGCTCGTGGTTGGAGATCCTCAGCGGCGGGCACTCGCTCGCATTGCTCGAGAGCTGAGTCAAGAGCTGGGACTCGAGATGGAGCCGCATGTCGCCTCGCCCTCGGACTATGAGCGCGGAGCGAGCGGTTTCCTCCGTACCGTTAAGCAAGGCCTGCTCGTCGAACTCGACCTCGAGCCGTGCGGATGAGCCAGGAGGAACTCGACGATCTCGTTGCCGAGGGCGCTATTGAGCGGGTCGCGGCAGACCCCGAGACCGCGCGGATCGAGTTCGACCAGGCACGTCTGCACGCAGAAACCGCGGCCGAGATCGCCGACCGCGACCCTGTCGCAGCGTTCGCGATCGGGTATGACGCCGTCCGCAAGGCACTATCGGCTCATATGCGCCATCGAGGTTACCGCGTCACTCGGGGCGCCGGCCATCATGCGCGCACTGGTCGGTACGCGATCGCCGCGATCGATGACCCCACGCTCAAGGATCATCTCGATGCGTTCGACGAACTACGTCAAATGCGCAACCAATCCGAATACGACGCGCTCATCCTCGGCACCGACGACGTCACCGACGCCCTCGACCACGCCAACGCGATCATCAACGCGGTCGACACCGAGATCTGAAACCCGGAGGCCACTGGGGGGCGTTCAGTTCGCCGAGCAAGGGCTCGCGACAAGCGACACAGCGATCGGATCCGCGCTGTGCGTCGGTGGCAGTCACTCGAGTTGCCGCCCCCAGTTGCACGACGATCCTCCGTAGGTGGATGAGCCTCGTTTAGGCTCCGCCTGTTCGGTGGCGAAGCGACCCCAAGGCAGCCCCGATCACCGACTAGCAAGAGGCGCTGTTCTTATAGAAGCTCGCGTAGCTCCGCGAAACGGACGAGGACTTCGGTAAATGTCGGATAGTTGCCATCGGCAAACAAGAGACGACATTGATCGTCGTAGTCTGGTTCGAGGCGCGCGCGTAGCTCGTCACCCGGGAACAGTGCGGGGCTGTCTCGGAATGAAAGCCCCTCGGGTGGCCGATAGATCGACTCGAAGAACTCGCGACTGGTGCGATCGTAGTCGAGTCGGATCTCCTCATACTCCTCCGAGGCCAGCATGTTGCGGACCGCCTCCGTGCCAGCGAGCGCGAAGAGATCGGGGTAGTGCCGTGCATCGCGGCTGAGCGGATGCTCGTCGTCGAGAAGCCGCTGAACCTTGCCGTGGATCGCGAACATCTTCTCGACAAACGTGCGGCGGTAATGAAGCAGGGTCATCTCGAAGCCCCGCACATCGTCGGCCACATCCCCGCGACCACTCTCTACGGGGTAAGCGCCAACAAGTGACGTAATCGTCACCTCTTCCGTAGGGAAGGTGCCGCTTGCAATGCCCGGCTCGAGTCGGACGACGGGACGCAGTCCGGGCAAATCGGCGAAGTGTGTGTGGTATTCAAAGTAGTCCTCGCGGCCGAGTCCACCGATGGTTCTGCCTTCGTCCTCGAGCCAGGTCAGCGCGGGATGCTCAGACACCGTCACGCTGAGCTCCTTGAGAATCCGATCCATCTTGTTGCCGCCGGGCCGTGGCTCGAACATCTCTCGGTTGACGAAGAGGTCGATGTCTTCCGAGAAGCGGTTGATGAGCCCCCATCCCTTCGAGAGGCTTGTGCCACCTTTGAACATGGCCTTGCCGTCGAGTTGCTCGACAACGATCCGCAGGATCTCGGTGACGTAGTAGTCCTTCTCGACGAAGTGCTCGCTGACTCCGAGACGTCTCGCTGCTTGCAGGATCGCCTGTTCGAATTCGTCGTGTTCGAACAGCCTCACTTGGCCTGCCACTTTCGGGCGTAGCGCAGCGACTCGAGCCGGCCGAAGTCGAAGCGGCTCAACGGATTGAGGCCACGTTTCAACTGACCGAGTAGTTTCGGCGACTTGTGAAGTTCCTCACCGAGCGCGCCAAGCATGGCTCGCACGCGAGGGGGCTCCGACTGGGCAGCACGAACAAGACGTCGAAAGCGTTCATCGTCAGCGAGGAGTCGGCGGAGACGCTCCGCGGTGGCATCTGGCGGAAGATCGCTGTAGACACCGCGTTGACGAAGGAACTCGAGGATCGCACCCTCCTCAGCCGTGAGTTCAGTGCGCGCCAGCGGACGCCCGGTGTGAACAAGCGCGTTTCGGAGCGCGCGCGGCGCTGCTGCAGCGTGCGTCGCAAACTCGCCGCGATGAGGATTCTGTGTGCTCAGTCCAAGAACGTTCGCCGCCGACAGTCCCGATGGGTGGACAGGAGCATTGAACGTCTCTGCGGCAACAGCATCCGAGCTAGGGATGCTGGGCCCGAACGATGTGGGTTCGGAGTGGTAGTAGACGCCCTTGGCAACCCGCTGAAGGACGTCTTCCCTGGCAAGTCGCGAGAGAGCCTGCGCAACCGCTCCGGACGGAAGGTCAGCAAAGTCCGAGTGCTTCCAAAGTCGCTGCCCTCCCCGAGCGACACGCTCGCGGACGGTCGCAGAAGCACTCCGACGCGACTTCTGAGTCTTGGCGGCATTCACAACAAGAACGTAGCCAGCAATACCTAGTATGTCAAGTTTTTTGCTAATAAAACTTGCCACTATCGATGGAGTCGCCGACGATCGACGGAAGCTTTCCCAACCCGTTCTCAACGACGGCGGCTACGTGACCTGCAGCTTCAGGGTTGCCCACGCGGCTATCCGGAATGCCTCTGGCAGAACGCCACTTGGATGGTGTTCGACCACCATACGTCGGGCACGCGAACAACGTCGCGGCGCGCGAGCGACGCCAAGCCGCAGCTCGACGCTGTTTACTCGAACCGCCTGGACGCTCCATTTCAACCTTCCGCGACCTGTCACGCGGGAGGTCGAGGCCGCTCAGTGTTGAACAACGCGCGGTCCTGTCCGCGGCGGTCTCAATTCGGCGACGAGGACAATGAATCCATTGAACCGGCTGCAACGAACTGAAAGTGGCTGCTACGAGCTGCAGGGCAGAGGAGTGGAGGGCTCTGAGATGCTCTCAGTTCGCTCAGGTGACGGCAGTTCGGGACACCGTTGGGACACGCACAGATGGCGATGCGTCAGTGACTCCGCTGGGCTGACAAGTGAGACCTGTCACGTGAAGGCTCTCTGTGGTTCGGGTGCAGCGTGTTTACACCGGCGATCCGTCGGGTACCAGGGACGTGGCAACCAGCGAAAGGAGCAAATATGTCAACCGATGAACGGAACACCAAGGAACTCGTCGAGACCCTCGAGGACGGACGCAAGGGGTACGAGCAGTGCGCCGAGAAGCTGCAGGACTCATCCTCGCCGGAAGCGGCGGCAAGCATGACCCGCCTCGCCGAGCAGCGCCGCCAGCTGTCGACCGAGCTCCGCCAGATGGCCAAATCGTACGGCGACACCATTAACGAGTCGGGAACTACCACGGCATCGGTGCACCGCGGCTGGATCGCACTGAAAGACGCACTGACCGGCGCCGACCCCAAGCCAGTGCTGCGGGCCGCCGTACAGGGCGAAGAGCATGCGATCAGCGAATACGAGAAGGCCCTCGAACAGGATCTGTCCCCCTCTCTGCGGGAGGTCGTGGTACGCCAACTGGGCCAGATACGGAGCGCTCGGGACGAGGTCAAGGCGTTGGCCGAGCGCTAAACCGAACCCTGAATGCCCGCGCCTTGTGCGCGTCGGGGACGCCGCCGCCCGGTCAGCGGATAAGCGCATCAGCGTCGCTGCTGATCCCGCCGCTGCGAACTACGAACGGTCAGCCGCTCGTCCCCATGTTGGGTCGATTGCGCGGGGAGCGGCTAGGAACTCAGTCTCGCTGTCTGCGCGATCAGGGTGTCGCACTCCTGGATCCTCGGCCGTGCTCGCATTTTCTGGAACAGCGCCCGGGCCTGGCGGAGTGGCGGGCCCCCGTTGGGGTCGCCGGTGTGGGTGAGGCAGCGGCCTTGGCCGAGGAGAGCGTGGGCGTGTTCGAGCACGGCGGTGAACTGTTCCCAGCGGTTTGCGGCGTCGGCGTAGAGGGCGGCGGCGTGGGCGTGGTCGCCTGCTTGTTCGGTGTGGATGGCGTGGACGGTGGCAAGCGCGTGCTGCTGGATCGGCAGTAGGTCGGGCACGTCGGCGGCGAGGCGGGCAAGCAGGTCGGGGTCGTCGAGGGTATGGGCGGCCCGTGCGAGCGCTGTTAGCCCGCGCGCCTACAACTCGGGGTCGTGGTGGATTGGGGTGTCGGCGATCTCGTCGAGCAGTGTCCGGGCGGCAGCGGTGTCACCGGTGGCGAGCAGTGCGGGCGCAGCACCCCAGACGGCTTGTGTGAGGTAGGTGGGTTTGCCGGTGTCGCGGGCGATCCGCAGAGCGTGTTCGGCGGGTTCGCTGGCGTCCTGTCCCCGCTCGACCAGCAGCAGCGTCTGTGCGGCGAGCAGTTCGGCCTCGAAGAGCCGGTCGCCGCTTGCGCGCAGCAGGGGCAGCAGCAGATCGGTCTGGGTGAGCGCTTCGTCGAACCGGCCCGTCTGGACGAACGCGGTGACGCTGCCCACACGTGCGACCTGCGCTGCCTCGGTGAGGCCGCGTGCCTGGGCGAACACACATGCCTGCTCGAACCCGGCAACGGCGGCCGCTGGCCCTTCCATGTACCCGCGGACGGTCGCGAGGTTGTGCATCAGGACGGCGGCGTCGCGGCCTTTGCCGTCGGCGACGAGGAGGTCAAGCGCCTGCTCCATCTCGCTGAGGCCGTCGAGGTCGCCGACATTGCAGCGGCTGAGGCCGCGGAAGCCGAGCGCTCGACCCGGCAGCGGCAACCCCTGCTGCTCGGCCAATGTGAGTGCCCGGTCGGCCGCCGCGATCACCTCTCTGGGAGCGGCGCTCACCATGTGGACGCCCGCGATCTCGGTGAGCGCGGCGACGAGTTCGGGGCCGGGGCTGGGTTCCAGCAGTGTCACCGCCTGCTCGGCGATCGCCTTGGCGTCCGACTCACCCAGGCGCGCATGGACGTTGGAGAGGAGGGTGAGTGTCTCCCCGGCGTGCAGCACTTCGCGCTGCCCTAGAAAGGCATCTGATGCTTCGGCGAGCGCGTCGGCGGCGTCGCGCAACCGTCCGGCCTGCCAGGCGGCGTCGGCCCACCGCAACAGCACAAGCGGGAAGCCGGGTTCGGTGTCGGGCGTGAGCGCCCTGGCGCGGTCGAGCAGACCAAGGGCTTTGCCGGTGTCGAGGCCCAGCGCGCGCTCCCCTGCCAGCAGCGCATACCGGGCCGCCCGCGGCGTAACCGTGTTCTGCAGGCTGGTGTCACCGGTTGCTTGGGCGAGGGTGAGTGCTTCGCCTGTGTGGTAGGCCAGCACCTCCGCCAGATCCTCGACCCGCTCCCCGGCCTTCGTTTCCAACCAATCCGCAGCGGCAAGGTGCTTGCTCGCGCGTTGCGCACGCGGGATCTGCGCATACGCCACGTCACGGACGAGCAGGTGCCAGAAGCCGTACTCCGCTTCCCCCTCCATCGACGACTGCCGCGCCGGTCGCACCAACTCCTTCCGTAACAGCTCGTGCAGCGCCTGCTTCACCTCGGGCGAGTCACGGTCGCCCATCGCGACCACCGATCCGGCCCAGAACACCTTGCCCATCACCGCCGCATCCTGCAACAGCTTCTTGCGCTCCTGGGGTAGCGTGTCGAGCCGGGCCGC
>JAJAZN010000146.1 GCA_026785685.1 Thermoleophilia bacterium | reverse complement strand
GGGGGGGGGGGGGCCACCCCTGGGCCCCCCCAGGAGCACTGCTCGGGGGATCACCTCGACCTGCACGCCTTCCTTGCGAAACTTGCGGCGTAGCTCGGTGCCCACGTCGCCCTCGACCATGCGGCGCAAACCCCTCGGGACAACCGTCTCGTCGATCACGATTGCACTCACACCACGCCCCCTGGCGACGGCCGTAAGCTTCTTTGCAGCACGCCGCGTCGCCGCCACCTGGCCGTCTGCGGAGACGCCGCTGGCGCGCAGCTTATGGATCGCCGCCTCCACCCATCGTTGGCGCTCCGCAATCTCGTCCTTGGTCGGAAGCAGCCCCGGGTGCGGCAGCCCGAACGACGAGCCGTAGATCTTCGCGATCGTTACGACCGCGACCGACCCTGAGCCCGCGAGGGCGGCCGCATGAGCAACCGCCCTCGGGGAGAAGTCCTGACGCCCGTCCGAGGCGAGCAGCACCTCACATGGATCGAGCGGTTGGACGTCGAAGCTCCGACGGTGGAACGGCACTACCTACGTCGAGCCCCCGGGACTCGTCGCCGCGGCCTCGGTGCTCCCTCCGGCCGACTTGTCCTCGATCGTCCGCCACCAATAGAGCGGGAAGTAGAGCGCCAGGAGAATCAGGCCGATCCAGTACAACCAGCGGTAACCCTCTCCGACCACATAATCCGCCGCGTAGTAGCCGCCTATCGCCCAGAGAAGAAGCCCGGCGACTCCGACGATCAGGGCGAGTGGCCCGAATGCTCGCGGCATCTTCAGATCGCGAACAGTGTCCTCACGCTTGGCGCGGAAGACGCCGTAGCCGACCAGCGAAACCGAGAGTGCGAAGAGGTAGCCCATGTTGGAGAAGACATAGATCTGCAGCGGGGAACCGACCGTCAGCACCGCGATCGAGCAGCCGAGGCTGACGAGCATCGCGAACGACGGCGCCTTGTGCTTGTTCGCCCAGCCGAACGCCTTCGGGAGAATCCCGTCGTGAGAGTTCTGGTACAGGCCACGAGACGCACCCATGATCGCGTTCAGGACCGAGAGGCTGAGAGCGACGATGAGGGAGAGCCCGATGAACCACGTCCAGAACTGGTTGACGCCGAAGATCTGATCGACGTACCCCTGGAACAGGATGTTCGCGTCGCCGATCCAGCCCTCGTTGTCCTTCGCGAGCTGCTGCAGCCCGACCGTCCCGAGTACGGTGAAGACCATGATCGGCAGCGTCACGTAGATGAAGAAGCCGAACAGGCCCTCTGCGGTGATCGCGATCTTTGCGTCACGCACGGGCTCGCGACATTCGCCGATATAACAGGCCGCGGCCTCCATCGCGAGCACGGTCCACGTGTAGATGAACGACCAGCCGAGAATCAGCTGCCAGCTGCCCTTCGTGCCGATCGGCGACGAGGAGAGCGAGAGGCTGAGGTTGTCGAAGCCGTTCAGGGAGCCGGGCTTGAAGAACGGGAGGATCACGAGCAGGACGAGCGGGACGATCGTGCAGATGCCGAGCACGGTGGCAAACGATGCGCCGAGTCGGATTCCGAGCCAGCACGGAATGAACATCGCGAGCAGCAGGATCACGCCGACGACGAACACGTCGACCGGGACTACCGAACCGAACTTGCTGCTGATTGGCCCGAACTCGCCGCCGAAGTCGATGTTGAACAGGTCGACGATATAGAGAGAGGCGAGGAACGCATTGATCGGGGCAACAGTGAACCAGCCGAGCCAGTACGCCCAGGACGAGAGGCCGCCGATATGGCGCGAGAAGCTGTTGCCCATCGGCTTGAACGTCTCGAACGCGTACGAGGGCAACCCGCCGGAGCGTTCGGGCCAGGTCGCGGCCATCTCCGCGAGGCAGAAGCAGAGAAAGACGCCGATCGCCGTGATGATCGCGAAGAGCACGATCGCGAAGCCGCCAAGCGCGTAGAGCGCGTAGCCGATCAGCCCGATGATGAGCACGGTGCCGGCGAGGCCGATGACAAAGGCGCCCCACCAGTTCGTCTCGCGGGCGAGACCGCCGGACGGTTTCGGGACATCTACCAGCCTGCTGTCGAAGTCACTCACTTGTCCTCCTCCGAGGTGGATGGAACGTTGCAATCGAAACGTATGGAGCTGTCAGAGTCAAGGCATCCGGGCTCAGAATGGGCTGCGGCCCGGGACCCAATCCGTCCCTGCAAGCGGTACGCGTGCCATCGCGGCCGCCTCGATCGTCAGTGCGACGAGATCCTCCGGCTCGAGATTGTGGACGTGTGACTTGCCGCAGGCGCGCGCGAGCGTCTGCGTTTCGAGCGTGAGCACGCGCAGGTAGTTCGCCACCCTGCGGCCACCGAGCTCGGGGTCGAACCGCGCTGCGAGCTCATCGTCCTGGGTCGAGATCCCGGTCGGGTCGCGGCCGTCCTGCCAGTCGTCGTAGTAGCCGGCCGAGCTGCCGATCTTCTGGTATTCGGCCTCGTAGTCGGGGCTGTTGTCGCCCATCGCGATCAGGGCGGCCGTGCCGATCGAGACTGCATCTGCCCCGAGAGCGAGTGCCTTCGCGACGTCGGCGCCGCTGCGGATCCCGCCCGAAACGATCAGCTGCACCTCGCGATGGAGACCGAGCTCCTGCAGTGCCTGCACGGCTAGCGGGATCGCACAGAGCGTCGGAATGCCGACGTGCTCTATGAAGACGTCTTGCGTAGCGGCCGTGCCGCCCTGCATGCCGTCGACCACGATGACGTCGGCCCCAGCCTTCACGGCGAGCTGGACGTCGTAGTAGGTGCGCGTGGCGCCGACCTTGACAAAGATCGGCTTCTGCCAGTCGGTGATCTCCCGCAGCTCGCCGATCTTGATCTCGAGATCGTCCGGCCCGGTCCAGTCGGGGTGCCGGCAGGCGCTGCGCTGATCGATCCCCTTCGGGAGATCGCGCATCGCGGCGACGCGGTCGGAGATCTTGTGCCCGAGCAGCATGCCCCCGCCACCCGGCTTCGCGCCCTGGCCGACGACGACCTCGATCGCGTCGGCCCTGCGAAGATCGTCCGGATTCATGCCGTAGCGTGACGGCAGCAGCTGGTAGACGAGCACCTCGGAGTGACCTCGCTCCTCCGGGGTCATCCCGCCGTCGCCCGTCGTCGTCGATGTTCCCATCTCGGTCGCACCGCGGCCGAGCGCCTCCTTCGCCGGCGCAGAGAGGGCACCGAAGCTCATCCCGGCGATCGTGACGGGAATCTTCAGCTCGAGCGGCTTCTTCGCAAATCGCGTCCCGAGTGTTACGTTCGTGTCACATCGCTCGCGATAGCCCTCGAGCGGGTAGCGGGAGACGCTTGCGCCGAGGAAGAGCAGATCGTCGAAGTGCGGCAGCTTCCGCTTGGCACCGAAGCCGCGAATGTCGTAGATGCCCTCCTTCGCGGCCCGCTGGATCTCCGCGATCACGTTGCGATCGAAGAGGGCCGACTCACGCAACCCGGGCTGCCAGCCGCCACTCATCAGTATGCCCCTGCGTTGTCGATCGTGAAGTTGTAGAGCTGGCGAGCAGAGCCATAGCGGCGGAAGTCGGCAGCGCCGACGTCATCGATGCCCGCGCGCTCGAGGAGCTCGCGCACCTGCTCGACGTGCTCGGCTCGCATCTCCTTCTCGATACAGTCCGTGCCGAGGCCGGCGACCGAACCACGCACGTAGAGCCGCGCCTCGTAGATCGAGTCGCCGAGCGCGTCGCCTGCGTCGCCACAGACAACGAGGTTGCCCGTCTGCGCCATGAACGCGCTGAGGTGACCGACCGAGCCACGCACGACGATGTCGACACCCTTCATCGAGATCCCGCACCGCGCGGCAGCGTCACCGTGGACGACGAGGAGTCCACCGTGTGCGGTCGCCCCGGCGGACTGGCTGACGCTCCCCTCGACGACGACGAGGCCGGACATCATGTTCTCCGCGATTCCGGTACTCGCGTTCCCACGGACGCGAACCGTCGCGAGCTTGTTCATGCCGGCGCAGTAGTAGCCCACGTGCCCGTGGATCTCGACATCGAGCTCGGCGTCGAGGCCGCAGGCGACGGCGTGCGCACCCCTCGGGTTGACGATCCGCCAGCTCGACGGCCCTTCCCCCGCGAGGGCAACGTCATGGAGCCGCTGGTTGAGATCGCGGAGCGGCGTAACGGCGAGATCGACAACCTCGGCTTCGACGGTGGCCGTCACGCGATAGCCGCCATGTCCCTGACGTACACGACTCCTGGCTCCGGCTCCCACATGCGCGCATCGTCGGCACCTGGCAGCACCGCGATCGCGTGGTACTCGGAGGCCATGGCGACCCAGTCGTCGGTCTCGGCGAGGACAGCGGGCTTGCACGCGATCGGGTCTCGCAGCACCGCGAATCCGTCTGCCGTGCCGACCGCGAACGTGTAGAAGCCGTCGAGATCGTCGAGACATCCCTCGAGCGCCTGCTCGAGCGTCGCACCCTCGCGCAGGCTCCACTCGAGATACCCCGCTGCAACCTCGGTGTCGTTCTCGGTCTGGAACTCGATTCCCTCGCGTCGCAGCATCCTCCGCAGGGTGTTGTGGTTCGAGAGCGAGCCGTTGTGGACGAGGCAGAGATCGAGACCCGTCGAGAACGGGTGGGATCCCTCGGTCGTGACCCGACTCTCGGTCGCCATGCGCGTATGGCCAAGCGCGTGGCTTCCTTGCAGGTCTGTGAGCTCGAACGTCTCTGCGAACACTTCGGGCAGACCGATGTCCTTGTAGAGCTCGATCACCCTTCCCGCGCTCATCACCCGCAGGTCGCCACGCGAAGCGCGGACGCGAGCCTCGGCCTCGGCGGCGTCCGTGGGCACAACGACAACCGCATGGCTCGCACGCACCGAGTCGATCTCACCGCCGATGCCCGCTGCCACGGCCCGCCAATCCTCGTTCGCGACAGGCGAGTAGAGCGTCAGCTTCGTGAGACCTTCCGCAGCCGGGTCACGATAGACCGCCACTCCGGCACTATCGGGGCCACGGTCGCTCATCTGCGCGAGCATCGCAACAAGATGGGCGCCGAGGTGCTCCTCGACAACCGGCGACTTCGCGAACAGTCCAACGATCCCACACATCAGAAGCGGGTGAGGTATTCGCGGACTTCCCACGCACTGACCTGCTCGTGGTAGCGGAACCATTCGTCGCGCTTCACCTTCACGTAGTAGTCGATGTACTCCTCGTTCTCCCGTGTCCTGCCGAGCGCCGCGCGGAGGACGTCGTCCTGCTCGAGCTCGACGGTCGCTTCCAGCAGGTTGGCGGGGAGCGAACGGAGACCGCGCGCGGTCAGCTCGGCGTAGGAGTGGCTGTACAGGTTCTCCGAGTTGGGCTCGCCTGCGTCCAGCTTGTTGGCCATGCCGTCGAGCCCGGATGCCAGCACCGCGGCCGCCGCGAGGTACGGGTTGCACGACCCGTCGACCGTCCGATCCTCGATCCGCCCCGGAGCGGGGATACGCAGCATCTGCGTACGGTTGTTGTAGCCGTAGGAGATCCAGACGGGCGACCATGTCGCACCGCTCGACGTCGAGCCCATCTTCAGGCGCTTGTACGAGTTCACCGTCGGCGCCGTCAGCGCGCTGTAGGCACGTGCGTGAGTCTTCAGGCCGCCAATGAATCCGTATGCAGCCTCCGAGAGGCCGAGACCACGCGGGTCCGCCTCGTCGAGGAAGACATTGACGCCGTCCTTCCAGAGCGACATGTGGAAGTGACACCCGTTGCCCGTCAGTGACGTGAACGGCTTGGGCATGAACGTCGCGATTCGGCCATACTGCTCCGCGAGCGTGTGCACCATATAGCGGAAGAAGATCGCGCGATCGCAGGACACGAGTGCCTCGTCGTACTCGAAGTTCTGCTCGAACTGGCCATTCGCGTCCTCGTGATCGTTCGCGTAGTTGCCCCAGCCGAGCTCGTTGCAGTAGCGGGAGACAGTCGTCAGGAACTCGTACTGGCGCGTCAACCCGGCCATGTCGTAACACGGCTTCTCGAGCGTGTCGAGCTTGTCGGCAATCTCGATCGTTCCGTCGGCGTTCAGCTGCACGAGGAAGTACTCGAGCTCGATCCCGATCTTGAACTCGTACCCCTGCGCACGAGCCTCCCCGGTGACGTTGCGAAGGATCGTGCGGGGACAGTAGGGCCACGCTTCGCCCTCCACTGTCACATCGCATGCGAACCGTGCGAGGTTGGGCTGCCACGGCACGAGCGTGAAACTGTCGAGGTCAGGCATCGCAGCGATGTCCGGATCGCTCGGGAGCTGCCCGATCTCACCCGCCGCGAAACCCGCAAAGCCTGCGCCATCCTCGACGAGATCGTCCAGCCTCTCCGCGGGAATGAGCTTGGCGCTCGGGCGCCCGTACATATCGACGAACTGCGCGAACATGAACTCGACGCCGCGATCCGACATTGTCGCCCGGATCGCGTCGAGCTTGGCCGTGTCGATTCCCATCAGAACTCCCTCCTCGTTCAGGTGAAGGAGTTCGTATCACTCACGGGGCGCCGGATCGATGGTGAGACTCTCCATGATCACGTGCGTCGCTATGTCGGGAACGTCCTATCTCGCTGGGTGCGCGGACCGGAGCTGAACCAGCTTCACGGCAATCTCGATCATGAGCCAGTCATCGCGCCGGAGGTCGATCCCCGAAAGGTCGCCGATCCGGCGCAGGCGTTGGCGCAACGTGTTGGCGTGGATGAAGAGGGCTTCGGAGGTCGCACTAATGCTCCCGCGCCGCTTGAGGAACTCCTCGAGCGTCGGCAGAAGCGAGGCACCGCGATCGCAGTCGTACTCGGCGATGCGCCTGACCGCGTCGACGGTCGCGTCACGAACGCCACCATCGGCGGCGATGCGCAGGAGATACTTGTAGGCACCGAGCTCCTCGAAAGCGACGACCGACGCCACTCGGTTGAGCACCGTCGTTCCGAAGAGCGCCTGCCGAGCCTCCTCGAATCCTCCGGCGAAGCTCGTGAGCCCCTCGCACGCACTCGAGAGCCCGATCGAAAGAGGCCCCGGGGAATCCGCGTGCACACGACGCACGATCTCGATCGTCGCTCGCTCACCACCGCCGGCCGGAAGTCGAAGGAGCCCATGCAAGGACTCCTCTCGGCGATCGAACAGCGAGCCGGGAAAGAGGCCGAGCAGCGTCCGCGCGAGAGCTTCGTCGGCCGGCTCGGCGGCGAGCACGACGTGCCGTCGGTCGAGATCGCACCCGAGTCGGATAGCTCGACTCGCAATGCCTCCCCCATCGCGACCGGCAGCGAGCGCCTCGAAGAAATCCTTGATCAGGTTCTTCTCCGTCAGGCTCTCGATCAGCTGGATCTTCTTCACCCCCACCGCAATCTGGCTCGCAACAGCGCGGGCGAGCTCAACCGCGGTGCTCTGCTCCGCCACGAGAAGCCCGAGCAGCTCGTCACCCGCGATGAGCGGAACCGCGACGCGCGAGCGTCGGCCTCCCCGCGCGAGCTCGGGTCCGAGCTCGGCGAGGCCGAGCGTCGTGCGTGTCGTGCTGTCGCGGGATGCCGGCGCGGATGCCTGGAGCTCGAACTCCTCGCTGCCCGGCGCAAGGAGGTAGAGATGGCAGGTGCTCGACCTCAACAGCCCCCGCGAGCGGGCAACGACCTCGGGCAGGAGCTCGTCGAGCGTTCGGGCGCCGGCGATCACCTCTGCGAGCTCGGTGATCGCCTCGAGTTGCTCCACCCGCGCTCGAGTCTCGTCATAGAGTCGCGCGTTCTCGATCGCCGCAGCGACGAGCGAGGCGCTCGTGACGACGAAATCGACCTCATCCTGCGTGAACGCATGCGGCGCCTCGGTGTGGGCGCTGATGACGCCGATCACGGTGCCGTCGCGCGCCGCGATCGGGACGCTGAGGAGCGACTGGAACCGCTCCTCATCGAGCTCCGGCACGTAGGCGACCCGGGGGTCGGCAAGCAGGTTGTCGGGGATGAACGCCGGCTCGTTGCGCTCGGCCGCCCACCAGGCGAGCCCGTTGCCCCGCTCGAGGGAAACCTTGCCGATCAGGCCCTCGTACGGATCTCCCGCTGCGCGGAGGACGAGGGCATCATCCTCGACGAGGTAGACGAAGCAGGCGTGCACACCGCTCGCATCCGAGAGAAGTCGCACGACGGCACGAAGAACCTCGTCGAGTTCGAGCGTCGAGGCGACGGTCGAGATGATCCGCGCCAGAACGGCGTCGCTGCGTGCGGTGACCGGTGTCACGCCTGGCATCGTAGAGTGGCGAGCGCGCCGCGCCAAGCCCCCGTCCGAACGACCGGCTCAGCCCAGTGGTGGAAGCGCATCCGGTTCGTGGCTCGGCAGTTCGATCTCGACCATAGAACGCACGCTCGCGATCCCCGCGGCAGCAAGGGCGAGCGCAACGAAGCCTGTCGCTGCCACACCACCCCACCCCCACTCCTGCCAGGCAAGGCCAGGCACGTAGGCGCCAAGTGCGCCGCCGGCGTAGTAGATGCCGAAGTAGAGGGCGGTCGCGGCACCGCGGTCGATCCGAGCCACGTCGCTGACGCCGAGCTGCGTTGCCGTATACCCGGTGAACATCGCCCCGGCGATGCACGCGAGACCGATCACGAGCAGCGGGAGCACATCCGGAAGCGTCAGCAAGAGCCCGGTCGCGGAGAGTCCGACAGTTCCGAGAGCAAGCCGGCGCCAGCCGACCCGATCGGCGAGACGACCTGCGAGCGGCCCCGCGAGACCGGTGAGCCAGAGCAGGAAGACGAGGCTTGCAGCAGCGAGCGACAATGAGAACGGTGGTTCCTCGAGTCGGTAGATGATGAACGTGAACGAGCCGACGAACGTAAAGAACAGCGCCGCCCCACCCATGGAGACGCCGAGCAGTCGCACATTCGTCAGGTGCCGCCTCCAGCCCCCGCCATGCGGCGGGAGGTTCGGTTCCGGGAGCCCGCGGCGCATCACGACCGCGGCGGTGAGTGGGAGGAGCGCGAGGAGGCCGATTGCGACGCTCCAGCCGACGACGGCGGTCGCGAGGGCGACGCCGAGC
>JAJAZN010000145.1 GCA_026785685.1 Thermoleophilia bacterium | reverse complement strand
CGCACGGCGACAGAGTCCGCAACGCCGGCGGGGCGGGCGCACGGCCCCCGCCCCACTCGAGCTTCAGCCCCCGCGGCCGACGCGGGGGAGCTCCTCGCGGTCAGAGCTGCCCGAGACGCCGATCGCAAGCACTGGCCCGACCCCGGGGCGTCTCGACGAACGTGCCGTTCTCGGTGATGGTGTCGCGCACAATCCGAGCTGTGACGCCGTTTGCAAGCGTCTTCGTCCTATTCGTGACGGTCACCGAGACACGCTTGTTCACGCCTCCCGGACTCGTCTCTCGATAGACCCAGCGCATCCCCGGCTTCATCGGCCAGCTCCTTTCCCAGAGATTTCCCGCACACCGCGGGCACACGCTACGAATCGAGCCTCGAGATGAGAGCGCGATGAGAAGCGACGGGGCCGTCAGCCTTCGGGAAGCGCCATCCAGACGTCGGTTCCGCCACCGTCGCCGATGTGCGCAGACCCACCGTGTGAGCGCGCGATGACATCCACGATCGCGAGCCCGAGCCCCGCACCGGAGCCTGATCGGGCGGCGCCCGAGCGCGCGAATCGCTCGAACGCGGGTGCTCGGAGGTCGTCCGGGAAACGGCCCTCGTCGCTGCGATACGCCGTGAGGACGACCGTGCCTCGGCCGTGGCGAAGGAGGTTGTCGACGAGATTGCCGAGCGACTGCTCGATACGGAGTCGATCGCCGAGAAGCGTCAGGTCTCGCTCGACCGTCCCCACTTCTAGTGCCCTCCCGGCCCCGGCTGCTTCTGCGGCGAATCGAACGCGGAGACGCTGACCAGGTCTCCGACGTCCATTCGCTCGCGACGGACGGGCGGCTTCCCCTCGTCGGCCTGGGCGAGGACGAGCAGGTCTTCGGCGAGCTGCGAGAGTCGATCGGCTTCCTTCGCGGCAGATCCGATCGACTGCTCGAGCTCGTCGTTCGACCGCGGGCGCCGAAGAGCGAGCTCGAGCTCGGTGCGGAGGAGCGCGAGCAGGGTTCTGAGCTCGTGGCTCGCGTCGGCGATGAAGCGACGTTCGCGTTCGAGCGCGAGCTCGAGCTCGAGCCGGCCGAGCATCTCGTTCAGGGTCGCGCCAAAGCGCCGAATCTCGTCGTCGGCGGCAGGCAGCGAGAGGCGGCGCGGCTCGCGAGACCACGAGCCTCAGATCCCCGGCTCGGCCCCGCAGTCCCTCGTTGATCGACCGATCGAGGGCAGCTTCGAGCCGCGTGTAGACGAACATTCCCAGGGCGGCGAGGACGATTGCCATCGCGATCGCGAATGCAATAGCGTCAGTCGCAGCCGAATCGGGATGTCAGCTGCTCTACGGAGGCTCACGCCACGCCGCCGTCGCTTCGGAGCCGGTAGCCGGCGCCGCGCACCGTTTCGATCGACGTGACGCCGAACGGCCGGTCGATCTTCTCACGGAGATAGCGGATGTAGACGTCGATCACGTTGGAGCGATTCTCGTATGCGAAATCCCACGCGTGCTCGAGCAGGTCGAGCCGCGACAGAACCTGCCCGGGGCGTCGCATCAACTGCTCGAGCAGAGCGAACTCCTTTGTCGAGAGCATCACCTCGACCTCTCGACGCCACACCTTCCGGGCCGCCGGATCGAGCCGAAGAGACCCGACCTCGACGATCGAAGGGGGCTCACCTGCCCCTCGCCGCGCCAGTGCTCGCAGTCGCGCCAGAAGCTCGGCGAACGAGAACGGCTTCGTCAGGTAGTCGTCCGCGCCGGCGTCGATCCCGGTCACCCTGTCGCCGACAGCGCCGCGCGCGGTCAGCATCACGACCGGAGCCCAGACATCCCGATCACGGAGCGCCCGGCACACCTCGAGCCCGTCGATGCCCGGCAAGACGATGTCGAGAACGATGGCATCGTATGGAGTTGCCGCCGCCATCCAGAGCGCATCCTCCCCTGTCGGCGCAACGTCCGCGGCGTACCCTTCCTCGGTGAGGCCGCGCCGGAGGAGAGCGGCGAGCTTCGGCTCGTCCTCGACGATCAGCACGCGCATCCGCCCATTGTGGCGCGCTCGAGATGAGAATGGGATGAGAGTCCCACCCTGGTGTCGCGTTGGCCGACGTCAGGTTGGCCGATTCAGAGCCCGGGGCATGACCCGAGTCGTGTTCATCGGAGTGGGAGTCGAGGACAAGGCCGTTTTCACCGCGCGGGTCGAGGGCCGTCAAAACTCAACGGGTGACACCCACTCGACAACTACGACAACCCGCGGGCCTTGCGACTGTTCAGCTGCTGCCGCTTCCCGGCGGTGAGCTCGACCTTGCGCAACCGGATCGACGTCGGCGTCACCTCGACGCACTCATCCTCGCGGATGAACTCGAGCGCCTGCTCGAGGGAGAGCGGTCGCGGCGGAATCAGGCGGACGAGCTCGTCCGAACTCGAGGCGCGCATGTTCGTGAGCTTCTTCTCCTTGGTGGCGTTCACGTCCATGTCATCGGAACGCGCGTTCTCGCCAACGATCATCCCCTCGTAGACACCGACGCCCGGCGCGACGAAGAGCGTTCCCCGCTCCTGCAGGTTCGAGATCGCAAATCCCGTCGTCGGCCCCTGCCGGTCGGCGACGAGCGATCCGCTCGGCCGCGTGCGCAGCTCGCCGTACCAGGGCTCGTAGCGGTCGAAGACGTGATGGAGGATCCCGGTGCCGCGTGTCTCGGTGAGAAACTCCGTGCGGAAGCCGATCAGGGCCCGCGCCGGGACGAGGTATTCGAGCCGCACCCAGCCGGTGCCGTGGTTGACCATTTGCTCCATCCGCCCCTTGCGGAGTGCGAGCAGCTGGGTGAGCACACCGATGTACTCCTCGGGCGCGTCGCTCGCGCGGCGCGCGCCCCGCGCGTGCACCTTGCCGTTGACCTCCTTCGTCACAACCTGCGGCTTGCCCACCGTCAGCTCAAAGCCCTCACGGCGCATGAGCTCGACGAGCACGGCCAGCTGCAGCTCGCCGCGGCCCTGCACCTCCCACGTGTCCGGACGCTCTGTTGGCAGAACCCGGAGCGAGACGTTGCCGATCAACTCTGCGTCGAGCCGGCCCTTCACCTGGCTCGCGGTGAGCCTCGTTCCTTCCAGGCCTGCAAGCGGCGAGGTGTTGATACCGACCGTCATCGAGAGCGAAGGCTCGTCGACCTGCTCGACCGGAAGCGGCCGCGGATCGTCGACGTCAGCGAGCGTCTCGCCGATCGTGACCTCCGGTATTCCGGCGACGGCGCCGCTGTGGCCGGGGGCCGCTTAGGCGGCCGCGCCCCGAGCGCGCGCCGCCGGGGCGTAGAGCTCGGGGGGCGTAGCGCGGTCG